>DAITOH010000014.1:0-15631 GCA_036834225.1 Thiobacillaceae bacterium
TCGCCCTCATCAACATGATCGTGATGTGGGCCCTCGCCCTTGCGGGCTGATCTACAGCGCTGCCGGAGTCGGCGCAGGCGACAAAAAAGCCGGCCAGAGGGGCCGGCACTTCTAACCCGAGAGACAACACAACTACTCGGCCACCTGAGCCGACGCTGTGGACTGCGCCCGATCCACCAGTTCCACCAAGGCCATGGGTGCGTTATCGCCCTTGCGGAATCCGTATTTGAGGATGCGCACATAGCCACCCGGACGGCTCATGAAACGGGGGCCGAGGTCGTTGAAGAGCTTAACCACGTTGTCGCGGTCGCGCAGGCGGTTGAAGGCCAGACGACGATTAGACAGGCTGGGCTTCTTGCCCAGGGTGATCATGGGCTCGACCACCCGGCGCAGTTCCTTGGCCTTGGGCAGGGTGGTGACGATCGCCTCGTGCTTGAGCAGGGCATTGGACAGGTTGCGCAGCAGGGCCAGCCGGTGGCTGGAGGTGCGGTTGAGTTTGCGGTTCGACTGACGGTGGCGCATCTGTGTTACCTCTTGGTTTCCTTGATGGCGCTTAAGGCTTTTCCAGCCCGGCGGGCGGCCAGTTCTCCAGTTTCATGCCCAGGGTCAGGCCGCGGGCGGCCAGCACATCCTTGATCTCGTTGAGCGACTTGCGGCCCAGGTTGGGGGTCTTGAGCAGATCGGTCTCGGTGCGCTGGATCAGGTCACCGATGTAATAGATGTTCTCGGCCTTGAGGCAGTTGGCGGAGCGCACAGTGAGCTCTAGCTCGTCCACGGGACGGGTGAGGATGGGGTCCACACTGGGGCTGTTCACCCTGGGCTGTTCGCTGGGCAGGGTCACACCCTTGAGGTCGGCGAAGGGGGTGAGCTGCTCGATGAGGAGCCGAGCGGCGGAGCGCACCGCCTCTTCCGGCTCGATAACGCCGTTGGTCTCGATCTCCAGCACCAGCTTGTCCAGATCGGTGCGCTGTTCGACACGCGCACTCTCGACGCTGAAGGCGACCTTCTTCACCGGGCTGTAGAGGGCATCCATCATGATCACCCCCACCGGGCGGGTCTCGCCACCGAGCGCTCGGGCGGTGGCGGGGACGTAGCCACGCCCGGCCTCGATCTTGATCTCCATGTCCAGCTTGCCACCCTTGGTCAGGTGGGCGATGACATGGTCGGGGTTAAGCACTTCGACGTCGTGACCCCCCTCGATGTCCGCGGCGGTGACGACGCTCTCGCCCGCCTTTCTGATCTGAACCCAGGCCTCGTCGCGGTTGTTGAGCTTGACCGAAAGCCCCTTCAGGTTGAGCAGGATGTCCACCACGTCCTCCTGCACGCCTTCCAGGGTGGAGTATTCGTGCACGACCCCGGCGATCTTCACCTCCGTGGGGGCATAGCCCTTCATGGAGGACAGCAGGATGCGCCGCAGGGCGTTGCCCAGGGTATGGCCATAGCCACGCTCGAAGGGCTCGAGGGTGATACGCGCCTGGCGGGGGGAAATGCTGTCGACCTCGACGATGCGGGGTTTCAGCAGTTCACCGGTATTCGACATAGCTTCAGTCCTTCAGTGGGCAGGGCGATTATTTGGAGTACAGCTCGATGACCATGCTTTCGTTGATCGTGGGCGGCAGCTCGGCGCGCTGCGGGCGGGCCTTGTAGGTGCCTTTCAGACCTTTGGTGTCGACCTCGACCCAGTCGGGAAAACCGCGGCCCTCGGCCGCTTCCACGGCCCCCTTGATGCGCAGCTGGCCCTTGGCGGACTGAGCGACCTCGACGACGTCTCCGGGCTGCACCTGGTAGGAGGGGATATTGACGCGCTTGCCGTTGACCAGGATGCCGTTGTGACGCACAACCTGGCGCGCCTCGGGGCGGGAAGCGCCGAAGCCCATGCGGTAGGCGACGGTATCCAGGCGCGACTCGAGGATCTGCAGCAGGTTCTCGCCGGTCACGCCCTTGCGCTGGTCGGCGGCCTTGTAGACGAGGCGGAACTGCCGCTCCAGCACGCCGTAGATGCGGCGGATCTTCTGCTTCTCGCGCAGCTGCTTGCCGTAGTCGGACACTCTGGGCGTCTTGGCACCATGCTGGCCGGGGGCCTGGTTGCGGCGCTCGATGGCACATTTGTCGGTGAAGCACTTTTCGCCCTTGAGGAAGAGCTTTTCCCCCTCGCGGCGGCACTGACGACATCTCGGACCGATATTGCGGGCCACGGTGCACTCCTAATCAAACACGACGCTTCTTGGGCGGGCGGCAGCCGTTGTGCGGCATCGGCGTCACATCTGAGATACTGGTGATCTTGAAGCCCAGGTTGTTTAAGGCACGCACGGAGGTCTCGCGGCCGGGACCGGGCCCCTTGATGCGCACCTCCAGGTTCTTGACCCCGTATTCCAGGGCCATCTTGCCGGCGTTTTCGGCCGCGACCTGGGCGGCAAAGGGTGTGCTCTTGCGCGAGCCCTTGAAACCGGCACCGCCGGCGGTCGCCCAGGACAGGGCGTTGCCTTGCCGGTCGGTGATGGTGATGATGGTGTTGTTGAAGGATGCGTGGACGTGAGCGACGCCGTCGACCACGTTTTTCTTCACCTTTTTGCGCGCGCGCGCGGCTGCTTGTGCCTTGGCCATGTCTTCTACCTAGATCACTTCTTGATTTGCATCTGTTTGCGGGGGCCTTTGCGCGTGCGCGCATTGGTGCGGGTGCGCTGACCGCGCACGGGCAGCCCACGGCGGTGACGCACGCCGCGGTAGCAGCCCAGGTCCATCAGACGCTTGATGTTCATGCTGACCTCGCGGCGCAGATCGCCTTCCACCGTGAACTTGCTCACGCCCTCGCGCAGCTTGTCGATATCCTCTTCGCTTAAGTCCTTGATCTTCGCGGACGGGTTCACGCCGGCCTGCTCGCAGATGAGTCGAGCGCGGCTGCGACCGATGCCATAGATCGCGGTGAGCGCGATCACGGCGTGCTTATGATTCGGGATGTTCACCCCGGCGATACGGGCCATGCCGATCTCCCAGCAAACCTAAAACTTGAAATTTTAAAGACTTCAATACGTTGTATGCAAGGGCATATCGCCCTTCATCAGCCCTGGCGCTGCTTGTGCTTGGCCTCGCTGCAGATTACGCGCACCACACCCTTGCGGCGCACGATCTTGCATTTGCGGCAGATCTTCCTGACTGAGGCTTGAACACGCATGTCCGGCTCCTTTCACCTTTCAAATTCTTGCTTCGCGCGAGTCACGATACGCGCGATTCACTTCGCGCGAAAAACGATGCGCGCGCGGCTTAAGTCGTAGGGCGTGAGCTCCACGGTGACCTTGTCCCCGGGCAGGATGCGGATGTAGTGCATGCGCATCTTGCCGGAGATGTGGCCCAGGACCACGTGCCCGTTTTCCAGCTTTACGCGGAAGGTGGCATTGGGCAGGGTCTCCAGGACCTCGCCCTGCATCTGGATGACATCTTCCTTCGGCATACTCAACGCGCGAGGAAGTTGCCGCCCTTGAAGTTGGCCTTCTTGAGCAGGTTCTCGTACTGGTGCGTCATGATATAGGCCTGCACCTGGGCCATGAAATCCATGGTGACGACCACGATGATGAGCAGACTGGTGCCGCCGAAGTAGAACGGCACGTTCCACTTCACGATCAGGAATTCTGGCAGCAGACACACCAAGGTGACGTAGATGGCACCGACTAAGGTCAGACGCGACATGATCTTGTCGATGTAACGCGCCGTCTGCTCACCGGGACGGATGCCGGGTACGAAGGCGCCGCTCTTCTTCAGGTTGTCCGCCGTCTCCTTGGGGTTGAAGACCAAGGCGGTATAGAAGAAGCAGAAGAAGATGATGGCTGCGGCGTAGAGCATGACGTAGATCGGCTGTCCGGGCGACAGGGTCGCGGCGAGGTCACGCAGCCAGGTCATGTTCTCGTTGGCGCCGAACCAGCCCGCCAGGGTGGCCGGGAACAGGATGATGGAGCTGGCGAAGATGGGCGGGATGACCCCGGCCATGTTGATCTTGAGCGGCAGGTGGGAGCTCTGGCTGCCATAGACCTTGTTGCCTACCTGGCGCTTGGCGTAGTTGACCAGGATCTTGCGCTGCCCCCGCTCCATAAACACCACCAGGGCTGTGACCAGCAAGGCGCCGACGAACAGCAGCAGCACCAGGGGGATGGAGAAGGTCCCCGTGCGGGCGAGCTCCAGGGTGCCGCCGATGGCCTGCGGCAGACCGGCGACGATGCCGGCGAAGATGATGATGGAGATGCCGTTGCCTATGCCCCGCTCGGTGATCTGCTCGCCCAGCCACATCAGGAACATGGTGCCGGTGACCAGGGTGACTAAGGTGGTGATGCGGAACATGAAGCCCGGGTCGAGGACCAGGCCCGGCTGCCCCTCGAGCGCGATGGCGATGCCCAAGGCCTGGAAGGTGGCCAGGACCACCGTACCGTAGCGGGTGTACTGGGTGATCTTGCGCCGGCCGGCCTCGCCCTCCTTCTTCAGCGCCTCGAGCTGCGGCGAGACCACGGTGAGCAGCTGCATGATGATGGAGGCGGAGATGTAGGGCATGATGCCCAGGGCGAAGATGGAGAAGCGCTCCAGGGCTCCGCCCGAGAACATGTTGAACATGCCCAGGATGCCACCCTGCTGGCTGCGGAACAAATCGGCCATCACGCCGGGGTCGATGCCGGGTACCGGCACGAAGGTGCCGATGCGATAGACGATCAACGCCCCGACGAGGAACCACAGGCGACGCTTGAGGTCGCCCATCTTTCCGGACATCTGCAGGAGGTTGGCGGCGGCGTTGGCCAAGACGTGTCCCCTGGTTTAGGACTCGACGCTGCCGCCCGCCGCCTCGATGGCGGCGCGGGCGCCTTTGGTGACGAGCACACCCCTAAGCTTCACGGCCCTGTCGATCTTGCCGGAGAGGATGACCTTGGCGGTCCTGGTGAGCTTAGGCACCAAACCGGCCTGCTTCAGGACCAGCAGATCGATCTCATCCACGGGCAATTTGGCCAGCTTGGTCAGGGTGACCTCTGCCTTGTAGTCACGGGTGGGGGAGACGAATCCCCGCTTGGGCAGGCGACGCTGCAGGGGCATCTGGCCGCCCTCAAAGCCCACCTTGTGGAAGCCGCCGGCGCGGGACTTCTGGCCCTTGTGGCCGCGGCCGCATGTCTTGCCCAGGCCCGAACCGATGCCACGACCGACGCGCTTCCTGGCATGCTTGCTGCCAGCAGCAGGTTTGAGTGTATTCAGTCGCATCACACCACCTCGCTTTTGACCAGGTAGTTCACTTGATCGATCATGCCGCGCACGGCCGGGGTGTCCTCTAGCACGACGCTCTGATGCATGCGCTTGAGTCCCAGGCCGCGCACGCTGGCACGGTGGTTCTGCTTGGCGCCGATGGGGCTCTTGACCAGGGTGACCCGGATCCTGCCTTTAGTCTCACTCATGGCTCACTCCAGGATGTCGGCGACGCTCTTGCCGCGCTTGGCCGCGACCTCGCTGGGGGTCATCATCTGCCGCAGACCGTCCAGGGTGGCACGCACCACGTTGTAGGGGTTGGTGGAACCAAAGCATTTGGCCAGCACGTCGGTCACCCCCATTACCTCGAACACGGCGCGCATGGCGCCGCCGGCGATGATGCCGGTACCCGGCGAGGCGGGCTGGATCAGCACCTTGGAGCCGCCGTGCCGTCCGATTACGGCATGGTGGAAGCTGCCGTTCTTGAGGCTGATCTTGACCATCTTGCGGCGCGCCTCTTCCATGGCCTTCTGCACGGCCACCGGGACCTCGCGCGACTTGCCCTTGCCCATGCCGATGCCGCCATCGCCATCGCCGACCACGGTCAGCGCTGCGAAACCGAGGATGCGACCGCCCTTCACCACCTTGGTGACGCGGTTGACCGAGATCATCTTCTCGCGCAGGCCGTCGCCCTTGTCTTCCTGCTGTTGTTCGTACCTAGCCATGGCCTGATTCCTCGCTCAGAACTGCAGTCCGTGCTCGCGGGCCGCCTCCGCCAGGGCCTTGACGCGGCCGTGGTAGGCATAGCCACTACGGTCGAAGGCCACCCGGGTCACTCCGGCTTGCTTCGCCCGCTCGGCGATGTGCCGACCGATGAGCTTGGCGGCCTCGACATTGCCACCGTTCTTGATTTCGCCTCGCAGCACCTTTTCCAGGGTAGAGGCTGAGGCGAGCACACGACCACCGGTCGCGTCGATCACCTGCGCGTAGATGTGGCAGTTGGTGCGATGTACGCACAAACGCGCCACCGCCAGCTGCGCGATCTTGGCGCGGGTCTTGCGCGCTCTGCGCAGACGCTTGATGTTCTTGTTCATGCTCGCGACTCCGGTTATTTCTTCTTCTTGGTCTCTTTCAAGACCACGGTTTCATCCGCGTAGCAGATGCCCTTGCCCTTGTAAGGCTCGGGCGAACGATAGGCACGCACTTCGGCGGCCGCCTGACCGACCCGCTGTTTGTCGGCGCCCTTGATGAGGATCTCAGTTTGGCTCGGGGTTTCCACCTTGACACCCTCGGGCATGACGTGCTCTACCGGGTGGGAAAAGCCGAGGTTGAGGATGAGCTTGTTACCCTGCGCCTGGGCACGATAGCCCACGCCCACCAGGGTCAGCTTCTTCTCGAACCCCTTGCTCACACCCTGCACCATGTTGGCCAGCAGGGCCCGAGTCGTGCCGGACATGGCACGCGCCAGGCGCGAGTCATTGGCGGCGGCGACCTGCAGCCTGCCCGCCTCGAAGACCACCCTGACATGGGGGGTCAGCACCTGGGTCAAAACCCCCATGGGGCCCTTGACGCTGACCATGCCATCGGACAGGGTGACCTCCACGCCGGACGGCACGGCAACTGGATTCTTGGCAATTCTCGACATGCTTACCTCAGGCCACTATGCACAGGACCTCGCCGCCCACACCCAGTGCGCGGGCCTTGCGGTCGGTCATGACACCCTTGGAGGTCGACACGATGGCAACCCCAAGTCCATTCATCACCCGCGGCAGATCATTCACGCCCTTATAGATGCGCAAGCCGGGCCTGGAGACGCGCTCTATACGGTCGATCACGGGACGGCCCGCGTAGTATTTGAGCACGATTTCCATCTCGTGGATGGAGCCGTCCTGACGCAGCGCGAAATCCTCGATGTAGCCTTCGTCCTTCAGCACCTGGGCAATGGCCTTCTTCAGCTTGGACGCCGGCATGCGCACGCTGGTCTTCTCGGACATCTGGGCATTGCGGATGCGGGTCAGCATATCGGCAATGGGATCGCTCATGCTCATGGCGCTTCCTCCTTACCAGCTGGCCTTGACAACACCCGGCACCTCACCTCGCATGGCGAGCTCGCGGATCTTGTTTCGGCACAGACCGAATTTGCGGAATACGCCACGCGGACGACCGGTCAGCTTGCAACGGTTCCTGAGCCGGGTCGGGTTGGCATTGCGGGGCAGCGACTGCAGCTTGAGCCTTGCGTCCATGCGCTCCGCTTCGCTACGCGACCGGTCATCGATGATCGCCTTGAGCTCGGCGCGCTTGGCGGCGTATTTCTTCACCAGCCGACGACGCTTTTCTTCGCGGTTGATCAGTGAGAGCTTGGCCATATCAACCTCAGTTCCTGAAAGGGAATTTGAACGCCGCCAGCAGGGCCTTGGCCTCGGCGTCGGTCTTCGCGGTGGTGGTGATGGTGATGTTCATCCCGCGCAGGGCGTCGATCTTGTCGTACTCGATCTCCGGGAAGATGATCTGCTCTTTCACACCCATGTTGTAATTGCCCCGACCGTCGAACCCCTTGCCGCCGATGCCGCGAAAGTCGCGTATGCGCGGGATGGCCAAGCTGATCAGGCGATCGAGGAACTCGTACATGCGTTCCCGACGCAGCGTCACCATGCAGCCGACGGGGTAGCCGTCGCGGATCTTGAATGCGGCGATGGACTTGCGCGACTTGGTGATCACCGGCTTTTGCCCAGCGATCTTGGCCATGTCGCTTACAGCATGCTCCATGACCCTCTTGTCAGCCACGGCCTCACCTACCCCCATGTTGAGGGTAATCTTGGTGATCCGCGGCACTTCCATCACCGACTTGTAGCCGAACCGCTTCATGAGCTCCGGCACCACGGTGGTCTTGTAATATTCCTTCAGTCGCGCCATGGCTGCCTCACACCTCCACCACTTCGCCGTTGGACTTGAAGTAGCGCACGCGCCGCCCGTCCTCCAGCGTCTTGACTCCCACCCGATCACCCTTGCCGGTGGCCGGGTTGTACAGGGCCACGTTGGAGATGTGTATGGGCATGTCCTTGTCCACGAAACCGCCTGTAGTGCCCTTGAGGGGGTTGGGCTTGACCGCGCGCTTGACCCGGTTCACCCCCTCCACCACCACGCTGTCCCCCAGCACGCGCAGCACCGTGCCGCGCCTGCCCTTGTCCTTGCCGGTAAGCACGACCACCAGGTCGCCCCTTCTGATCTTTTTCATGACGGCCTCCTCACAGGACCTCGGGGGCCAGCGACACGATCTTCATGAACCTCTCCGTGCGCAGCTCACGCGTCACGGGACCGAAGATGCGGGTGCCGATCGGCTCCAGCTTGTTGTTGAGCAGCACGGCTGCGTTGTGATCGAAGCGGATGAGCGAGCCGTCCGGGCGGCGCACACCCTTGGTGGTACGCACCACCACGGCGTTACATACGTCACCCTTCTTGACCCGCCCGCGCGGCGCCGCATCCTTGATGCTCACCTTGATGATGTCGCCGATGCCGGCATAGCGCCGCTTGGAGCCGCCCAGCACCTTAATACACATCACGGAGCGCGCGCCGGTATTGTCGGCCACGTCCAGTATGGACTGCATTTGTATCATGATCTCATCTCCAACTTACCCCGCCGTCTTTACTGGACGGTCGGGCAGTTTTGGATCCCGTTCGGGTTGTGCGTCGCACCGGGGTGTATGCACACCCTATGCGGCGCGGTGACAAAGACAAAAAATGTTACATCACGGCCAAGAAAAATACAAGCAGCTTTAACCCAGATTGTCCATTAGGACGCGGGAAGGCGCGAAGCCCATGGTCGAGACAGGTTGCGCGTGACGGTCGCAGGCAAGCCTGAACACCTCACCTGCGTCACGCGCAAGCTGGTCGATCAGGGGCGAGCGAGGCCCGCGTAGGCCGGGAAGCTGAATCTGGAAGCACTTCGATCACCCTTTGGCACAAGGCTACCGAAGGCATGGGCCGGTCTAGTGGACAATCTGGGTTTAAACCAACCTGGCCTTTTCCACCAGCTTGGTCACTTTCCAGGCCTTGGTCTTGGACAGGGGGCGACATTCCTCGATCACGACCACATCGCCTTCGTGACACTCGTTGGCTTCATCGTGAGCGTGGTACTTCTTGGACCGTCGAATCACCTTGCCATAGAGGGGGTGCTTGACCCGACGCTCGACCAGCACGGTCACCGTCTTGTCCATCTTGTCACTGACCACACGCCCGGTCAGGGTACGGGTGATCTTGCTCCTTTTCTGTTCGGCCATGTCCTGCCCCCTCACGCTGCGTTCTTGGTCTTCATGGCGTGCAGCACAGTCCGCACACGGGCGATGTCGCGACGCACCTGCCGAAGCTTATGGGTCTTGTTGGTCTGCTGGGTGGCAAGCTGCATACGCAGACTGAATTGGGCGCGCAGCAGCTCCTTGAGCTCCTGGCGCAGCTCCTCGGTGTTCTTGTTGCGTAGTTCGCTCGCTTTCATGGTCAGCTTCCGATCATGCGGGTGACGAAGACGGTGGGGACCGGCAGCTTGGCCGCGGCCAGGCGGAAGGCCTCCCGGGCCATTTCCTCGCTCACGCCTCCCATTTCATACAGCACCTTGCCGGGCTGGATCTCGGCTACCCAGTACTCGGGGGCGCCCTTGCCGTTACCCATGCGCACCTCGGCGGGCTTCTGGGAGATGGGCTTGTCCGGGAAGATGCGGATCCAGATGCGGCCGCCGCGCTTGACGTGACGGGTCATAGCGCGCCGGGCCGCCTCGATCTGGCGCGCCGTGATGCGGCCGCGGCCGATGGCCTTGAGGCCGAACTCACCGAAACTGACCTTGGTGCCACGCGTGGCCAGGCCGGTATTGCGGCCCTTTTGTTCCTTGCGGTATTTCCTTCTGCTAGGTTGCAGCATCTTTGCTTACTCCTTGGCGGCCCGCGGCGAGCGGCGGGGTTTGCGCTCGGCCTCGGGGGCGGCGGCCGGCTTCTCGCCCCGACCGAGGTTCTCGCCCTTGTAGACCCAGACCTTGATGCCGATGACGCCATAGGTGGTCTTGGCCTCTGAGAAGCCGTAATCGATGTCGGCGCGCAGGGTGTGCAGGGGCACACGGCCCTCGCGATACCACTCGGTGCGCGCGATCTCGGCACCGTTGAGGCGGCCGGAGCTCATGATCTTGATGCCCTGGGCGCCGAAGCGCATGGCGCTCTGCATGGCCCGCTTCATGGCGCGACGGAACATGATGCGCTTCTCGAGCTGGTTGGCGATGGAGTCGGCGATGATCTGGGCATCGGTCTCGGGCTTGCGCACCTCCTCGATGTTCAGGGTCACCGGCACCGACATCATGCCGGAGAGCTCGCGGCGCAGCGCCTCGATGTCCTCACCCTTCTTGCCGATGATCACGCCGGGCTTGGCCGAGAACAGGGTGATGCGGGCATTCTTGGCCGGCCGCTCGATGAGGATCCTAGACAGGGCCGCGTGGGCGAGCTTCTTCTTGAGGAAGCTGCGCACCTTGAGGTCCTCGTTCAGCACCGCGCTGTAGTTCTTCGAGTTTGCGAACCACCTGGAGCTCCAGTCGCGGTTCACGCTCAGGCGGAAGCCGGTCGGATGTATCTTCTGTCCCATGCTCTATCCTCAGTCTCCGACCGTCACGGTGATGTGACAGGTGGGTTTCATGATACGGTTGCCGCGACCCTTGGCGCGCGCCGTGAAGCGCTTGAGGGTGGTGCCCTGGTCGACATAGATGGACTTGATCTTCAACTCGTCGATGTCGGCGCCCTCGTTGTGTTCGGCGTTGGCGATGGCCGACTCGAGCACCTTCTTGATCACCGCGGCCGCCTTCTTGGGCGTGAAGCTGAGCAGGCCCAGGGCCTGGTCCACCGGCTTGCCGCGCACCATGTCGGCCACCAACCTCGCTTTCTGCGCGGACAGACGGGTACCGCGCAATACGGCTCTGACTTCCATCATCGGCTCCTTACTTCTTCGCCTTCTTGTCGGCGGCATGACCCTTGAAAGTGCGGGTCAGGGAAAATTCGCCTAGCTTGTGGCCGACCATGTTCTCGGTGATATAGACCGGAATGTGCTGCTTGCCGTTGTGCACGGCGATGGTCAAGCCGACGAAGTCGGGTAGCACCGTGGAGCGGCGAGACCAGGTCTTGATCGGTTTCTTGTCCCCGCTGGCCTGGGCCTTGGCCACCTTGGCGAGCAGATGTCCATCGACGAAGGGGCCTTTCTTGATCGAACGTGCCATGTCTGTCTACCTCTTATGCGGAGTGCCGGCGACGCATGATCAGGTTGTTCGTGCGCTTGTTGCGGCGGGTGCGGTAACCCTTGGTGGGCGTGCCCCACGGGCTGACGGGCTCGCGCGCCTCGCCGGTACGGCCCTCGCCGCCGCCGTGCGGGTGATCGATGGGGTTCATCGCCACGCCGCGCACCGTCGGACGGATTCCGCGCCAGCGGTTGGCGCCGGCCTTGCCGATCGAGCGCAGGTTGTTTTCCTCGTTACCGACCTCGCCGATGGTGGCACGGCAGTCGACGTGCACCTTGCGGATCTCGCCCGAGCGCAGGCGCAACTGGGCGTAGGCGCCCTCGCGCGCGAGCAGCTGCGCGCTGGTGCCGGCGGCACGGGCGAGCTGCGCCCCCTTGCCGGGCATCAACTCGATGCAATGCACCGTGGTGCCGACCGGGATGTTGCGTAGCGGCAGGCAGTTGCCGGGCTTGATGGCTGCGTCGGAACCGCTCATCAGCACGGCGCCCGCCTCGATACCGCGCGGGGCGATGATATAGCGGCGCTCGCCGTCGGCGTAGCACAGCAGGGCGATGTGGGCGCTGCGGTTGGGGTCGTACTCGATGCGCTCGACCTTGGCCGGGATGCCGTCCTTGTTGCGCTTGAAGTCCACGATCCGGTAGTGCTGCTTGTGGCCGCCACCCCTGTGCCGGGTGGTGATGTGGCCGTTGTTGTTGCGGCCGGAACCACGCTTCTGGCTTTCCAGCAGGGCGGCGTAGGGCTTGCCCTTGTGCAGCCCCGGCGTGACCACCTTGATCACCGCGCGGCGACCGGCGGAAGTCGGTTTAACTTTGACGAGGGCCATGGCTCATTCTCCTGCCACGAAGTTGATTTCCTGACCGGGCTTGAGGCACACATAGGCCTTCTTCCAGTTGGCCCGCCGGCCGAAGAAGCGGCCGAAGCGCTTGATCTTGCCCTTGACGTTGGCCACCTTGACCTCGTCGACCTCGACCTTGAACAGCATCTCCACCGCCGCCTTGATCTCGGGCTTGGTGGCGTCAGGGGCCACACGGAAAGTCACTTGCGCGTGCTTGTCGGCAACAAAGGTTGCCTTCTCGGAGATCACCGGGGCGAGGATGACCTGATACAGGCGCTCCTCATTCATCTTGGCGGCATTCATGCGTACATCTCCTCGAAGGTCTTGACCGCCTCGCGCGTGAGCAGCACGCGGTCGAAGCGGATGAGGCTCACGGGGTCGGCCTGATGCGGCTTAAGCACCAGCACGTTGGCCAGGTTGCGCGAGGACAACCAGAGGTTCTCATCCACCTCCGGGGTGATGATCAACACCCGGTCGGTGATGCCCATACCTTTGATCTTGCCCGCCAGCAGCTTGGTCCTGGGGGCATCGACCTTGATGTCATCGATGACCCTGAGGCGCCCGTCGCGGGCCAGCTGCGACAGGATGGCGGCCATGCCGGCGCGAAACATCTTGCGGTTGACCTTCTGGGAGAAACTCTCCTCGGGGCGGTTCGGGAAGATTCGGCCGCCGCCGCGCCACAGTGGGCTGGAGGTCATGCCGGCGCGGGCGCGGCCGGTGCCCTTCTGGCGCCAAGGCTTCTTGGTGCTGTGCTTGACCTCGCCGCGGTCCTTCTGCGCCCGGTTGCCGCTGCGGCCGTTGGCCTGATAGGCGGTGACGATCTGATGCACCAGCGCCTCGTTGTACTCGCGCCCAAACAGGACGTCGGAGGCTTCCATGCTGCCGACCTCCTGGCCCTGTTCGTTGATCAGCCTGAGTTCCATCACGCACCCCCCTTCACGGCGGGACGGACCACGACCTCGCCCCCTTTGGCGCCGGGCACCGCACCCTTGATCAGGAGCAGCTGGCGCTCGGCATCGACCCGCACCACCTCCAGGTTCTGCACCGTGCGCTTGACCGCGCCCATGTGACCGGGCATGCGTTTGCCCGGGAAGACGCGACCGGGATCCTGCGCCTGACCGATGGAGCCGGGCACGTTGTGGGAGCGCGAGTTGCCGTGAGAGGCGCGCTGGGAACCGAAGCTGTGCCGCTTGATGGTGCCGGCGAAGCCCTTGCCCTGGGTGACGCCGGAGACGTCGACCTTCTGCCCGGGCTTAAAGATCTCGACCGTGATCACGGCGCCGGGCTGATATTGAGCGACGACGTCTGCACCGACACGGAATTCCGTCAGGCCCTTCGACGCCTCGATGCCGGCCTTGGCGTAGTGCCCCGATTCGGGTTTATTGACGCGGCTCGCTTTGCGGCTGCCGTAGGCGATTTGGAGCGCGTTGTATCCGTCCGTTTCTACGGTCTTGACCTGGCAGACTCGATTGTTGGACATATCCAGTACCGTCACCGGGACGGCCGCACCGTCATCGGTGAAAATGCGAGTCATGCCGATCTTCCGACCGACAAGGCCTAGGCTCATGTTTTCGTTTCCTTTTCAGGCGCCGACTGCAATTGGTCGGCGGGTTCAAAACCGGTGCGTCGCAGGCGGTGAGCGATTGGCGGCACATAGCGCCATTACCACTCACCGCCCGCCGTACACCGCTTACTGCAGTTTGATCTCCACGTCGACCCCGGCGGGGAGATCCAGCTTCATCAGGGCATCCACGGTCTTGTCCGTAGGGTCGATGATGTCCATCAGCCGCTTGTGCGTGCGGATCTCCAACTGGTCGCGGGAGGTCTTATTCACGTGCGGCGAGCGCAGAATGTCAAAGCGCTCGATGGCGGTCGGCAGGGGGATGGGCCCCTTGACCACGGCGCCGGTGCGCTTGGCGGTATCCACGATCTCCATGGCCGACTGGTCGATCAGCTTGTAGTCGTAGGCCTTCAGGCGGATACGTATCTTCTGGCTTTGCATCTCGTTTTTCCGAATCGGAAAAACGCGGCATAATACCAGCGTTTCCCGGTCGTTACAATAGTGTCGCGTCCGGGTCCGAGCAGCGCGGTCTTGTATGCGCCGTAAGCGGGACCCGATTGACGCGGCTTTACTCGATGATCTTCGACACCACGCCGGCACCGACGGTGCGGCCGCCCTCGCGGATGGCGAAGCGCAGGCCCTCCTCCATGGCGATCGGCGCAATCAGGTTCACCGTGATGGCAACGTTGTCGCCAGGCATCACCATCTCCGTGCCCGCCGGCAGTTCGATCGAGCCGGTCACGTCCGTGGTGCGGAAGTAGAACTGCGGACGGTAGCCGTTGAAAAAGGGCGTGTGACGTCCGCCTTCCTCTTTGCTCAGCACGTAGACCTCGGCCGTGAACTTGGTGTGCGGCGTGATCGTGCCAGGCTTGGCCAGCACCTGGCCACGCTCGACTTCCTCCCGCTTGGTGCCGCGCAGCAGCACCCCGATGTTGTCGCCCGCCTGGCCCTGGTCCAGCAGCTTCCTGAACATCTCCACACCGGTGCAGGTGGTCTTCTGCGTCGGCCTGATGCCCACGATCTCGACTTCTTCGCCAACCTTGATCACGCCGCGTTCAACCCGGCCCGTGACCACCGTGCCGCGCCCGGAGATCGAGAACACGTCTTCGATCGGCATCAGGAAGGGCTTGTCCACCGCGCGCTCGGGCGTGGGGATGTAGCTGTCGAGCGCCTCGGCCAGCTTCATGATGCTGGGCTCGCCAATGTCGCTCGTATCGCCCTCCAGCGCCTTGAGCGCACTGCCGATGATGATGGGGACGTCGTCGCCGGGGAAGTCGTACTTGGTGAGCAGCTCGCGCACTTCCATCTCAACCAGTTCCAGCAGCTCGGCGTCGTCTACCATGTCGGCCTTGTTCATGTAGACGATGATGTAGGGCACGCCGACCTGGCGCGCGAGCAGGATGTGCTCCCGCGTCTGCGGCATCGGGCCGTCGGCAGCACTGACCACCAGGATCGCGCCGTCCATCTGCGCCGCACCGGTGATCATGTTCTTCACGTAGTCGGCGTGTCCCGGGCAGTCCACGTGCGCATAGTGCCGGTTGGCCGTCTCGTATTCGACGTGCGCCGTGTTGATGGTGATGCCGCGCGCCTTCTCTTCCGGCGCCGAGTCGATCTCGTCGTACCTCTTCGCCAAGCCGCCGTACTTCTTCGACAGAACCGTCGTGATCGCCGCCGTCAGCGTCGTCTTGCCATGGTCCACGTGCCCTATCGTGCCCACGTTCACGTGCGGTTTCGTTCGCTCAAACTTTTCCTTGGCCATTTTGCT
>DAITOH010000015.1:0-1104 GCA_036834225.1 Thiobacillaceae bacterium
CTCACGCCAAATAAAGCTGTTCTGCCGCAGGGGCATAGCTCAATTGGCAGAGCGTCGGTCTCCAAAACCGAAGGTTGGGGGTTCGAGACCCTCTGCCCCTGCCATCCACGAATGCTTAGATAAGCATGGCCGACAACATCAAGCTCCTGGTCGCAGCGCTGCTCGCGGCGGCCGGTGTGGCTGGCTTTTATCTTCTGGCTGACAGTCCCACGGTCCTGCGTGTGGTCTCGGTCCTGGCCGGCCTCGCCGCCGCCGCCGCGGTCATGTACTTCACGGCGCTAGGCAGGCAGTTCGTGCTCTTTGCCGGCGAGGCGCGGGACGAGGCGCGCAAGGTGGTGTGGCCCACCCGCAAGGAGACCATGCAGATGACCGGCGTGGTGATCCTGTTCGTGATCGTCATGGCCCTGTTCCTGTGGGCAGTGGACGGGGCCCTGTTCTGGGTGGTGAAGACCCTCATGGGCAGGAGTGACTGATGGCGATGCGGTGGTATGTGGTGCATGCCTATTCAGGGTACGAGAAGAGCGTTCAGCGCGCGCTCAAGGAGCGCATCGAGCGTGCCGGCATGCAGGACAAGTTCGGCGAGATCTTGGTGCCGGTGGAAGAGGTCGTGGAGATGAAGGGTGGGCAGAAGAGCGTCACCGAGCGCAAGTTCTTCCCCGGCTATGTCCTTGTGCAGATGGAAATGGACGACGCCAGCTGGCATCTGGTGAAAAGCACGCCCAAGGTCACCGGCTTCGTCGGCGGCACCGCCACCAAGCCGACCCCCATCAGCGAGCGGGAAGCCCAGGCCATCTTGCAGCAGATCCAGGAAGGCGTCGAGAAACCGCGGCCCAAGGTGCTCTATGAGGTGGGCGAGCTGGTGCGCATCATCGACGGTCCGTTCAGCGACTTCAATGGGTCGGTGGAAGAGGTCAATTACGAGAAGAGCAAACTGCGGGTGTCGGTGACCATCTTCGGTCGCGCCACCCCCGTGGAACTAGACTTTTCGCAGGTGGAAAAGGCCTGAGTGTGTGGCACTCAGGCCTTTCGGCGAAGGCCCGCCCGCGCCGCGGGCGGGCCGGAGCCAAAAGGTCCAACCGGGGCATTGAACCGGTCGGTAAGGCC
>DAITOH010000015.1:1204-15460 GCA_036834225.1 Thiobacillaceae bacterium
CCAACCGGGGCCTAAATCCGGTAGAGGAGCGTCGGTAGGGTAACCGAAGGCGCGTATGCACTCACTCAAGTCGGGAGCCAGACATGGCGAAGAAGATCATCGGCTACATCAAGCTGCAAGTGCCGGCGGGTAAGGCCAATCCCTCGCCGCCCATCGGTCCCGCGCTGGGTCAGCGCGGCCTCAACATCATGGAATTCTGCAAGGCCTTCAATGCCCAAACCCAGGGCATGGAGCCCGGTCTGCCCATCCCCGTGGTGATCACCGCCTACGCGGACAAGAGCTTCACCTTCATCATGAAGACGCCGCCGGCTACGGTGTTGATCAAGAAGGCCACCGGCGTGCAGAAGGGCTCGTCCAAGCCGCACATGGACAAGGTCGGCACCATCACGCGGGCGCAACTGGAAGAGATCGCCAAGATCAAGATGCCGGACCTCACCGCCGCGGACATGGACGCGGCCGTGCGCACCATTGCCGGCAGCGCCCGCAGCATGGGCCTTAACGTGGAGGGGGTGTGACATGGCCAAGGCATCCAAGCGCATCAAGGCCCTCAAGGCCAAGGTGGACCGTACCAAGCTCTACAACATCGACGAGGCGCTCGCCCTGGTAAAGGAGGCGGCCACCGCCAAGTTCGATGAGTCCGTGGATGTCGCGGTCAATCTGGGTGTGGACCCCAGGAAGTCCGATCAGGTGGTGCGCGGCTCGGTGGTCATGCCCCGCGGCACGGGCAAGAGCGTGCGCGTGGCCGTGTTCTGCCAGGGTGCTGCGGCGGAGGCGGCACGAGCCGCCGGTGCCGACATCGTCGGTTTCGACGACCTCGCTGCCGAGGTCAAGGGCGGTCGCATGGATTTCGATGTGGTGATCGCTACGCCGGATGCGATGAAGGTGGTGGGTCAGCTGGGCCAGATCCTGGGCCCGCGGGGGCTCATGCCCAACCCCAAGGTGGGCACGGTCACCCCCAACGTGACGGAGGCGGTGAAGAATGCCAAGGCGGGTCAGGTGCAGTACCGGACCGACAAGGCGGGCATCGTCCACGCCACCATCGGCCGCGCCTCCTTCGAGGTGGACGCCCTGCGGGAAAACCTGAAGGCCCTGCTGGAGGCCCTGAACAAGGCCAAGCCGGCCAGCGTCAAGGGTGTCTACATAAAGAAGGTGGCGCTCTCCAGCACCATGGGGATCGGTGTGCGGGTGGACCAGTCCAGCCTGCAGGCGCTGGCTAAGTAAAGAGAATTGGGGCCGTCTGCCTCCGGTATGGGGCAGGCGGGTTGTCCAAGACCGTAGGTGCCTTGCGCTTAATTGGAAGATGGGTGCGGGTAGACGGGGTTTTTGATCCCTGATCCCTGACCGCTGATCCCTGCCTACGCAGACGGCGTTACCCGAAGCAGGAAATGCACGTGATGCTCCTGAATCAGGCCGCCGGTGGGGCCCAAGCCGCCCGCTCAAACGGGTGGCGAGGGTGTGATTGACGAAAGGAGTCGGACCTTGAGTCTCAATCTTGATGACAAAAAGGCGGTCGTCGCCGAGATCAGCGAGAGGCTTGCCACGGCCCAGGCCGTGGTGATCGCCGAATATCGGGGCGTCACCGTCACCAGCATGACGGCCCTGCGCAAGAAGGCCCGCGAGAGCGGTGTCTATCTGCGGGTGTTGAAGAACACCCTCGCGCGCCGTGCCGTGGCGGACACGCCGTTTGCGGGTCTGGCCGGGATGCTTACCGGCCCGCTCGCCTATGGCATTTCCGCCGATCCGGTGGCGGTGGCCAAGGTCATGAATGATTTCGCCAAGGCCAACGACAAGTTCGTGATCAAGGCGGGCGCCATGGCCAATGTCGTGATGTCCCCCAAGGACGTCGCGGCGTTGGCCACCATGCCCAGCCGCGATGAACTGTTGGCCATGCTCATGGGTACCATGCAGGCGCCCATCGCCAAATTCGTGCAGACCCTCAAAGAGGTGCCGGGCAGGTTTGTCCGCACTGTGGCGGCGCTGCGCGACGAGCGCGAGAAGCAGGCGGCGTGATCTACCGGGCGTAGACCGTATCTCTAGTGCAACTTTGACTTAATTCAGGAGTGAAACATGGCTTTGTCTAAAGCTGAAATCCTCGATGCTATCGCCGGCATGACCGTTCTGGAGCTCTCCGAGCTTATCAAGGACATGGAAGAGAAGTTTGGTGTGTCCGCCGCTGCCGCCACCGTGGCCGTGGCCGCCGGCCCCGCCGCCGCTGCCGCTGCCGCGCCGGCCGCCGAAGAGAAGACCGAGTTTGACGTGATCCTGACCGCCGCCGGCGCCAACAAGGTAAACGTGATCAAGGCCGTGCGTGCCATCACCGGCCTGGGTCTGAAGGAGGCTAAGGACCTGGTCGACGGCGCGCCCAAGCCGGTGAAGGAAGGCGTGTCTAAGGCCGAGGCCGAGGACATCAAGAAACAGCTCACCGAAGCTGGCGCAACCGTCGAGATCAAGTAATCCCGGCGTGGCAAGTGGGCTTTCGCCCAAGGATGGCTGGCGGTCATGGACCGCTGGCCATCCGCCATTTAGGAATTAGGGACCTAGAGACAGGAATCGGCTGGATGCTCAAACATCTTCTAATTCCTAATCCTAATCCCTAATCCCTGTCCACCGAGACGGAGCCGTCATGAGCTACACATTTGCCGAGAAAAAACGCATCCGGAAGAGTTTTGCCAAGCGCGCAAGCGTTCTGCCGGTGCCCCACCTGCTGACCACCCAGATCGCCTCCTACCGGGAGTTCCTGCAGGAGGATGTGCCCGCCGACCAGCGCCGTGACGTGGGGCTGCAGGCGGCGTTCAAGTCCATCTTCCCGATCGTAAGCCACAGCGGCAATGCTCGGCTGGAGTATGTCTCCTACAAGCTGGGCCAGCCGGTGTTCGACATCGTCGAGTGCCAGCAACGGGGGCTGACCTACGCCGCCAGCCTGCGCGCCAAGGTCCGGCTGGTGATCCTGGACAAGGAGAGCAGCAGGGAAAAGATCAAGGAGGTCAAAGAGCAGGAGGTCTATATGGGCGAGATCCCGCTCATGACCCCGAATGGTTCCTTCATCATCAACGGCACCGAGCGTGTCATCGTCTCGCAGCTGCACCGCTCGCCCGGGGTGTTCTTCGAGCACGACCGGGGCAAGACGCACTCCTCCGGCAAGCTGCTGTTCTCCGCGCGCATCATCCCCTATCGCGGCTCCTGGCTCGATTTCGAATTCGACCCCAAGGACATCGTCTTCTTCCGTGTCGACCGCCGCCGCAAGATGCCGGTGACCATCCTGCTTAAGGCGCTGGGCTATACGCCGGAGCAGATCTTGGCCGAATTCTTCGAGTTCGAGACCTTCCATCTGACCAAGAAGGGCATCGAGTTCGAGCTCAAGCCCGAGCGTCTCAAGGGCGAGGTGGCGCGCTTCGATATCGTGGGCAAAGACGGCAGGGTCATCGTGCAGAAGGACAAGCGCATCACGACCAAGCATATCCGCGAGCTCGAGGCTGCCGGCATCAAGAAACTGACGGTGGACAGCGACTTCCTGCTGGGCCGGGTGCTGGCTAGGAACGTGGTCGACAAGGAGACCGGCGAGGTCATCGCACGGGCCAACGATGAGATCACGGAAGGTGTGCTGGAGGCCCTGCAAGCGGCCAAGGTGACCAAGTTCGAGACCCTGTATACCAACGAGCTGGATCACGGCCCTTATATCTCGCAGACCCTCAGGGTGGACGAGACCGTGGACCAGTGGACCGCTCGCGTGGCCATCTACCGCATGATGCGCCCCGGCGAGCCGCCCACCGAGGACGCCGTTGAGGCCCTGTTCCAGCGGTTGTTCTTCAGCGAGGAGACCTACGACCTGTCCAAGGTCGGGCGCATGAAGTTCAACCGCCGCATCGGCCGCGCGGAGCTCACCGGCCCGGGCACCCTGAGCAAAGAAGACATCGTTGCGGTGATCAAGATCCTCGTTGAGCTCAGGAATGGTCGCAACGAGGTGGACGACATCGATCATCTGGGCAACCGCCGCGTGCGCGCGGTGGGGGAACTCGCTGAGAACCAGTTCCGGGCAGGGCTGGCGCGCGTGGAGCGTGCTGTACGCGAGCGACTGTCGCAAGCCGAGAGCGAGAACCTGATGCCGCACGACCTGATCAACGCCAAACCGATCTCGGCGGCGATCAAGGAATTCTTCGGTTCCTCCCAGCTCTCCCAGTTCATGGACCAGACCAACCCGCTGTCCGAGATCACGCACAAGCGGCGCATCTCCGCCCTGGGTCCAGGGGGGCTCACGCGCGAGCGCGCCGGCTTCGAGGTACGCGACGTGCATCCCACCCACTATGGCCGGGTGTGCCCGATCGAGACGCCGGAAGGCCCCAACATCGGCCTGATCAACTCGCTCGCCCTGTATGCCCGGACCAACGAGTACGGCTTCATCGAGACGCCCTACCGCCGGGTGGTGGACGGCAAGGTCATAAACGAGATCGAGTACCTTTCGGCCATCGAGGAAGGGCAGTACGTGATCGCCCAGGCCAACACGCCGCTGGACAACGAGGGCCGATTCGTCGACGACCTGGTGTCCTGCCGGCACAAGAACGAATTCACGCTGTCCTCGCCCGACCGCATCGAGTACATGGACATCGCCCCCTCCCAGATCGTGTCGGTGGCGGCGTCCCTCATTCCCTTTCTGGAGCATGACGACGCCAACCGTGCGTTGATGGGCTCCAACATGCAGCGCCAGGCCGTGCCCTGCCTGCGGCCGGACAAGCCGCTGGTCGGCACGGGCATCGAGCGAACCGCCGCGGAGGACTCCGGCACCGTGGTCAAGGCCCTACGCGGCGGCGTGGTGGACTATGTCGACGCCAGCCGGATCGTGGTCCGTGTCAACGACGACGAGACCGCGGCAGGCGAGGTGGGGGTAGACATCTACACCCTGACCAAGTACATGCGCTCCAACCAGAACACCAACATCAACCAGCGCCCCCTGGTCAAGGTGGGCGACCGGATCGCGCGCGGCGACGTGGTCGCCGACGGCGCCTCCACCGACAAGGGTGAACTGGCCCTGGGCCAGAACATGCTGGTCGCCTTCATGCCCTGGAACGGCTACAACTTCGAGGACTCCATCCTCATCTCCGAGCGGGTGGTGGCGGAGGATCGCTACACCTCGATCCACATCGAGGAGCTCTCGGTGGTGGCACGCGACACCAAGCTGGGTCCCGAGGAGATCACACGCGACATCCCCAGCCTCTCGCCGGCCCAGCTCGCGCGCTTAGACGAGGCCGGCATCGTGCACATTGGCGCCGAGGTGCAGGCCGGCGACGTGCTGGTGGGCAAGGTCACGCCCAAGGGCGAGACCCAGCTCACGCCAGAGGAGAAGCTGCTGCGCGCGATCTTCGGCGAGAAGGCCTCGGACGTGAAGGACACCTCGCTTAGGGTGCCCACCGGCATGAGCGGCACCGTGATCGACGTGCAGGTCTTCACCCGCGAGGGCATCGAGCGCGACTCGCGCGCCAACCAGATCATCGACGACATGCTGCGCAAGTATCAGAAGGACCTCGCCGACCAGATGCGCATCGTCGAGAACGACGCCTTCGCCCGCATGAAGAAATTGCTGCTGGGTAGAATCGCCAAGGGCGGGCCGAAGAAGCTGGCCAAGGGCGCGGCCATTTCCGAGGACTATCTGGATACGGTCAATCCGCATGACTGGTTCGACATCCGCGTCGAGGACGAGGAGGTCTCGCGCCAGATGGAGGGCATCAAGGACGGCCTGGACAAGGTCCGCGCCCAGTTCGACGCCATGCTAGAGAACAAGAAAAAGAAACTCACCTCCGGTGACGAACTGCCGCCGGGCGTGATCAAGATGGTCAAGGTCTATCTGGCAGTGAAACGGCGGCTGCAGCCGGGCGACAAAATGGCCGGCCGGCACGGCAACAAGGGTGTGGTGTCCAAGATTGTGCCGGTGGAGGACATGCCCTTCATGGCCGACGGCACCCCGGTGGACATCGTGTTAAACCCCCTGGGGGTGCCTTCGCGCATGAACGTGGGCCAGATCCTGGAGACCCATCTTGGCTGGGCCGCAAAAGGCCTGGGCCTCAGGATCGGTGAGATGCTGGACCGACAGGCGAGCGCCAGGGAAGTGCGCCAGTTCCTGGACAAGATCTACAACAGTTCCGGCAAGAAGGAAGACCTCGCCGCGCTAAGCGATGAGGAGATCCTGGAGATGGCCGGCAACCTGCGCGACGGCGTGCCCTTCGCCACGCCCGTGTTCGACGGCGCGCACGAAGACGAAATACGCGCCATGCTGGACCTGGCCTATCCGGATGACGATCCGCGCACGCAGAGGATCGGCCTCACCTCTGGCAAGACCCAGGTTCGCCTCTACGACGGCCGCAGCGGGGAGATGTTCGACCGCCCGGTGACCGTGGGTTACATGCACATGATGAAGCTACACCACCTGGTCGACGACAAGATGCACGCACGCTCGACCGGCCCCTACAGCCTGGTCACCCAGCAGCCCCTGGGCGGCAAGGCGCAGTTCGGCGGCCAGCGCTTCGGCGAGATGGAGGTCTGGGCGCTGGAGGCCTATGGTGCCTCCTACACGCTGCAGGAGATGCTCACCGTCAAGTCCGACGACGTCACCGGCCGCACCAAGGTCTACGAGAACATCGTCAAGGGCGAGCACAAGATCGATGCCGGCATGCCGGAATCCTTCAACGTGCTGGTGAAGGAGATCCGCTCCCTCGCCATCGACATCGATCTGGAACGGTACTAGGGATCAGATTTCAGGTTACAGGTCACAGTAGGCAGTCGTGGTTATTGATTCGGTATGGACTGAGGCGGGTATGGGGGCGGAATGGTATTGCTGTCACCTGTTCCCTGTCCTCTGACACGGAGTGTCACATGAAAGCATTGCTCGATCTGTTCAAACAGGTCACCCAGGAAGAGGAATTCGACGCCATCAAGATCGGACTGGCCTCGCCGGAGAAGATCCGCGCCTGGTCCTATGGTGAGGTCAAGAAGCCGGAGACCATCAACTACCGTACCTTCAAGCCGGAACGCGACGGCCTGTTCTGTGCCAAGATCTTCGGCCCGGTGAAGGACTATGAATGCCTGTGCGGCAAGTACAAGCGGCTCAAGCACCGCGGCGTGGTGTGCGAGAAGTGCGGTGTTGAGGTGACGCTGTCTAAGGTGCGCCGCGAGCGCATGGGCCACATCGAGCTGGCTTCCCCCGTCGCCCACATCTGGTTCCTCAAGAGCCTGCCCAGCCGCTTGGGGATGGTGCTCGACATGACCCTGCGCGACATCGAGCGGGTGCTCTACTTCGAGGCCTATGTGGTCATCGAGCCGGGCATGACGCCACTCAAGCGCGGGCAGCTCTTGACCGAGGACGAATACCTGGCCAAGGTCGAGGAGTACGGCGACGAGTTCAAGGCCGGCATGGGCGCCGAGGGCATTCGTGATCTGCTCCGCGGGCTGGACCTTGCGGGCGAGATTGAGGCCCTGCGCCGCGAGCTGGACAAGACCAGTTCCGAGACCAAGATCAAGAAGATCGCCAAGCGGCTCAAGGTGCTGGAGGCATTCCAGAAGTCCGGCATCCGCCCGGAGTGGATGATCCTCGAGGTCCTGCCGGTGCTGCCGCCGGAACTGCGGCCGCTGGTGCCGTTGGATGGCGGCCGTTTCGCCACCTCGGACCTCAATGACCTCTACCGTCGCGTCATCAACCGCAACAACCGCCTCAAGCGCCTGCTCGAGCTCAAGGCCCCCGAGATCATCGTGCGCAACGAGAAGCGCATGCTGCAGGAGGCGGTGGACTCCCTGCTGGACAACGGCCGCCGCGGCAAGGCCATGACCGGCGCCAACAAGCGGCCGCTCAAATCGCTGGCCGACATGATCAAGGGCAAGGGCGGCCGTTTCCGTCAGAACCTGCTGGGCAAGCGGGTAGACTACTCCGGCCGCTCGGTCATCGTGGTGGGGCCGACGCTCAAGCTGCACCAGTGCGGCCTGCCCAAGCTGATGGCCCTGGAGCTGTTCAAGCCCTTCATCTTCCATCGTCTGGAGGTGATGGGCTTGGCCACCACCATCAAGCAGGCGAAGAAGATGGTCGAGGCCCAGGAGCCGGTGGTGTGGGACATCCTGGAGGAGGTCATCCGCGAGCATCCGGTCTTGCTCAACCGTGCGCCCACCCTGCACCGACTGGGCATCCAGGCCTTCGAGCCGGTGCTGATCGAGGGCAAGGCCATCCAGCTGCATCCGCTGGTGTGTACCGCCTTCAACGCCGACTTCGACGGCGACCAGATGGCCGTGCACGTGCCCCTGTCGCTCGAGGCCCAACTTGAGGCCAGGACGCTCATGCTGTCCTCCAACAACATCCTCTCGCCGGCCAACGGCGATCCGATCATCGTGCCCTCGCAGGACATCGTGCTGGGTCTGTACTACATGACCCGCGAGCGGGTGGCGGCCAAGGGCGAGGGCATGATCTTCGCGGACACGGACGAGTTGCGCCGGGCCTGGCTGTCCGGCTTAGTGGACATCAACGCCAGGGTTACGGTGCGCATCAAGGAGCGTGTCTTTGATGCCATGGGCGACCTGGTCACGCGCGTCACCCGCTACGACACCGTCGCCGGCCGTGCCATGCTGTCCGACATCCTGCCGCCCGGTCTGGACTTCGCCCATGTCAACAAGGTGCTGAAGAAGAAGGAGATCTCCAAACTCATCAATGCCGCCTTCCGCAAGTGCGGTCTGAAGGAGACGGTGATCTTCGCCGACAAGCTGATGTACACCGGCTTTTACATGGCGACCAAGGGCGGCATTTCCATCTGCATGCAGGACATGCTCATGCCGCCGCAGAAGGCCGACCTCCTGGCCGCGGCCGAAAAGGAGGTCAAGGAGATCGAGGCCCAGTACACCTCGGGCCTGATCACCCAGGGCGAGCGCTACAACAAGGTGGTCGACATCTGGGGCCAGGCCGGCGACAAGGTGGCCAAGGCCATGATGGAGCAGCTCTCCTGGGAGATGACCACCGACCGCGAGGGCAAGCCGGTCAAGCAGGAATCCTTCAACGCCATCTACATGATGGCCGACTCCGGGGCCCGTGGCTCCGCCGCCCAGATCCGGCAGCTCGCCGGCATGCGCGGGCTGATGGCCAAGCCGGACGGCTCCATCATCGAAACGCCCATCACGGCTAATTTCCGCGAGGGTCTGAACGTCCTGCAGTACTTCATCTCCACCCACGGCGCGCGCAAGGGCCTGGCGGACACCGCGCTCAAGACCGCCAACTCCGGCTACCTCACCCGTCGCCTGGTGGACGTCACCCAGGATCTCGTGATCACCGAGGACGATTGCGGCACCACCAACGGCATGGTCATGCGTGCCCTCGTCGAGGGTGGCGACGTGATCGAACCGCTGCGCGACCGCATCCTGGGCCGTGTCGCGGCACTGGATGTGGTGCATCCGGACACCGGCGAGACGGTCATCAAGGCCGGTACCCTGCTGGACGAGGCCATGGTCGACCTGATCGAGCAGCTAGGAATTGAAGAGGTCAAGGTGCGCACGCCGCTCACCTGTGACACTCGCTGGGGACTGTGCGCCAAGTGCTATGGGCGCGACCTCGGCCGCGGCCATCTGGTCAACGTCGGCGAGGCGGTCGGCGTGATCGCCGCCCAGTCCATCGGCGAGCCGGGCACCCAGCTCACCATGCGTACCTTCCATATCGGCGGCGCCGCGTCCCGTGCTGCCGTGGCCAACCAGGTGCAGAGCAAGGCGGCCGGCGTGGTGCGTTTCACCGCCGCGATGCGCTATGTAACCAATGCCCGCGGTGAGCAGATCGTCATCTCGCGCAACGGCGAGGTGCTCATCACCGACGAGAGCGGTCGCGAGCGCGAGCGGCACAAGGTCCCCTACGGTGCGACACTCGCCACCCTGGACGGAGCCGAGATCAAGGCCGGTGCCGTGCTGGCCAGCTGGGATCCGCACACCCGGCCCATCATCACCGAGTATGCCGGACGGGTGAAGTTCGAAAACGTCGAAGAGGGTGTGACGGTGGCCAAGCAGATCGACGAGGTCACGGGCCTGTCCACCCTCATCGTCATCGATCCGAAGCGCCGCGGCGTGTCTACCGGCAAGGGTCTGCGGCCCCAGGTGCGGCTCATGGCCCCGGACGGTTCCGAGGTCAAGGTGGCCGGTACCGAGACGCCGGTGTCCATCACCTTCCAAATCGGCGCCATCATCACCGTCAAGGACGGCCAAGAGGTAGGCGTGGGCGAGGTGCTGGCCAGGATCCCGCTAGAGACCACGAAGACTCGCGACATCACCGGCGGTCTGCCGCGCGTGGTGGAGTTGTTCGAGGCCCGCAGCCCCAAGGACGCCGGCATGCTGGCCGAGGTCACCGGCACGGTCTCCTTCGGCAAGGACACCAAGGGCAAGCAGCGCCTGGTGATCACCGACTTCGACGGTGTGGCGCACGAGTACCTGATCCCGAAAGACAAGCACGTCACGGTACATGACGGACAGGTGGTGCAGAAGGGCGAGGCCATCGTCGACGGCCCGGCCGACCCCCACGACATCCTGCGCCTGCAGGGCGTCGAGGCGCTGGCGCGCTACATCATCGACGAGGTGCAGGACGTCTACCGCCTGCAGGGCGTCAAGATCAACGACAAGCACATCGAGGTGGTGGTGCGTCAGATGCTGCGCCGGGTCAACGTATTGGATGCCGGAGACACCCGCTTCATACCCGGCGAACAGGTGGAACGCTCCGAGGTGCTCGAGGAGAACGATCGCATGGCGGCAGAGGGCAAGCGCCCGGCGACCTACGAGAACGTCCTGCTGGGCATCACCAAGGCCTCTCTGTCGACCAATTCCTTCATCTCCGCGGCCTCCTTCCAGGAGACCACCCGGGTGCTGACCGAGGCGGCCATCATGGCCAAGAAGGACGACCTGCGCGGTCTGAAGGAAAACGTCATCGTCGGCCGGCTCATCCCGGCGGGCACGGGCATGGCCTACCACCGCACGCGGCGTCGGCAGGCCCAGGAGGAGGCCGAGGCTGTCGTGGAGGCCGCGGAGGCCGTATTCGAGCAGTCCGGCGAAGCGCCGGATGCTTGACAGCCAGACGAGCTCTTCTTACACTTTAAAGTCTTTTCGGCGGCCCGCCTCGGCGGGCCGCCTTGCCCGTGGGTTCGGCTTCAGGCAGCGGCTCGCGCGGTCATATTTCGAAACCCATACAGATCAGGAACACGTCAGGAAATCATTCGATGCCTACCATCAACCAACTGGTGCGCAAACCGCGCAGGGCACCCGTCGCCAAGAGCAAGGTGCCGGCCTTGGAGTCATGCCCGCAGAAACGCGGTGTGTGCACACGGGTGTACACCACCACGCCGAAGAAGCCCAACTCGGCGCTACGCAAGGTGGCCAAGGTGCGGCTGTCCAACGGTTTCGAGGTCATCGGCTACATCGGCGGTGAGGGCCACAATCTGCAGGAGCACTCCGTGGTGCTGGTGCGCGGCGGACGGGTCAAGGATCTGCCTGGTGTGCGTTACCACATCGTGCGCGGCAGCCTGGACACCCAGGGTGTGAAGGACCGCAAGCAGGGCCGCTCCAAGTATGGCGCCAAGCGGGCCAAGGCCGGCAAGTAATCTATCAGGAGTTCGGGCATGCCCCGTCGTCGCGAAGTCCCCAAGCGTGAAATCCTGCCCGATCCGAAGTTCGGCAGCCAGGAGGTCGCCAAGTTCATAAACGTCGTCATGACCAGTGGCAAGAAGGCCGTGGCCGAGCGCATCGTCTACGGTGCATTCGAGCAGATCGAGAAGAAGAGCGGCAAAAGCCCGCTCGAGGTCTTTACCACGGCTCTGGCCAACGTCAAGCCGGTGGTCGAGGTGAAGTCGCGTCGGGTCGGCGGGGCCAACTATCAGATCCCCGTGGAGGTGCGCCCCTCCCGCCGAACCGCGCTGGCCATGCGCTGGCTGAAGGAAGCGGCGCGCAAGCGCAGCGAGAAGTCCATGGGCCAGCGACTGGCCGGCGAGCTGATGGATGCTGCCGAAGGCCGCGGCGGCGCCATGAAGAAGCGCGAGGACGTGCATCGCATGGCAGAGGCGAACAAGGCCTTCTCCCACTTCCGCTTCTAAACACGACAAGGGTAGATCAACGTGGCACGCAAGACCCCCATCGAGCGCTACCGCAACATCGGCATCTCCGCGCACATCGACGCCGGCAAGACCACCACCACCGAGCGCATCCTGTTCTACACCGGGGTGTCGCACAAGATCGGCGAGGTGCACGACGGCGCCGCCATCATGGACTGGATGGAGCAGGAGCAGGAGCGCGGCATCACCATCACCTCCGCGGCCACCACCTGCTTCTGGAAGGGCATGGACCAGTCCCATCCCGAGCATCGCATCAACATCATCGACACGCCGGGTCACGTCGACTTCACCATCGAGGTCGAGCGCTCCATGCGTGTGCTCGATGGGGCCTGCATGATCTACTGTGCGGTGGGGGGCGTGCAGCCGCAGTCCGAGACCGTCTGGCGTCAGGCCAACAAGTACAAGGTGCCGCGTCTGGCCTTCGTCAACAAGATGGACCGTTCCGGCGCCAACTTCTTCAGGGTCTATGAGCAGATGCGCACGCGGCTCAAGGCCAACCCGGTGCCCATCCAGGTGCCGATCGGCGCCGAGGACAAGTTCCAGGGTGTGGTCGATCTGGTCAAGATGAAGGCCATCTTCTGGGACGAAGCATCACAGGGGATGAAATTCGAATACCGCGACATTCCCGCCGACCTGGTCGACACCTGCCGGGAATGGCGCGAGAAGATGGTCGAGGCCGCCGCCGAGGCCAACGAGGAGTTGATGAACAGGTATCTCGAAGAGGGCGATCTCCCCGAGGCCGACATCAAGCTCGCGCTGCGCGCCCGCACCATCGCCGGCGAGATCGTGCCCATGCTGTGCGGTTCCGCCTTCAAGAACAAGGGCGTGCAGGCCATGCTCGACGCCGTAATCGACTACCTGCCCTCGCCCGTGGACATCCCCCCCGTGAAGGGCGAGCTGGAGGATGGCGCCGAGGCCGAGCGCAAGGCGAGCGACGACGAGCCCTTCGCGGCACTGGCCTTCAAGATCATGAACGACCCCTACGTCGGCCAGCTCACCTTCTTCCGCGTCTATTCCGGCGTGGTCAATTCCGGCGACACCGTTTACAACTCGGTCAAGGGCAAGAAGGAGCGCATCGGGCGCATCCTGCAGATGCACGCCAATAACCGGGAGGAGATCAAGGAGGTGCGCGCAGGCGACATCGCCGCGGCGGTGGGTCTGAAGGAGGCGATCACCGGCGACACGCTTTGTGCCGTGGACAAACCCATCATCCTGGAACGCATGGAGTTCCCGGAGCCCGTGATCCACGTCGCCGTGGAACCCAAGACCAAGGCCGACCAGGAGAAGATGAGCATCGCGCTCAACCGTCTGGCCCAGGAAGATCCCTCCTTCCGCGTGCGCACCGACGAGGAGTCGGGTCAGACCATCATCTCCGGCATGGGTGAGCTGCACCTGGAGATCATCGTCGACCGCATGCGCCGCGAGTTCAACGTCGAGGCCAACGTGGGCGCCCCCCAGGTGGCCTACCGCGAGGCGATCAGGAAGACCGTGGAGAGCGAAGGAAAGTTCGTCAAGCAGACCGGCGGCAAGGGTCAGTACGGCCATGTGTGGCTTAGGCTGGAACCGAACGAGCCGGGCAAGGGCTACGAGTTCATCGACGCCATCAAGGGCGGCGTCGTGCCGAAGGAATACATCCCCGCCGTCGACAAGGGTCTGCAGGAGGCCATGAACAATGGCGTCCTGGCCGGGTTCCCGGTGGTGGATGTGAAGGTTACCCTGTTCGATGGTTCCTACCACGAGGTGGACTCCTCCGAGCAGGCCTTCAAGATGGCGGCGATCATGGGCTTCAGGGATGGCATGCGCAAGGCCTCCCCCGCCCTGCTGGAGCCCATGATGGCCGTGGAGGTGGAAACCCCCGAGGACTACATGGGAGACGTCATGGGCGACCTCAACCGCCGCCGCGGCATCATCCAGGGCATGGAGGACTTGCCGGGCGGCAAGGCCATCAAGGCCGAGGTGCCGCTGGCCGAGATGTTCGGTTACTCCACCGACCTGCGCTCCATGTCCCAGGGCCGCGCCACCTATACCATGGAATTCAAGCACTACGCCGAGGCGCCCAGGAACGTCGCGGAAGCCGTGATCAACAGCAAGAAGTGATTTGAGGTAAGCAAAATGGCCAAGGAAAAGTTTGAGCGAACGAAACCGCACGTGAACGTGGGCA
>DAITOH010000016.1:0-15099 GCA_036834225.1 Thiobacillaceae bacterium
CGGACTTTTAATCCGTTGGTCGCAGGTTCGAATCCTGCACGACCCACCAGTCTTCCCTCCCCGGGTCAAGCGTGAAGCCCCTTGCGACCGCATTATCTTTGGGGCGTTCGAGCGCCACGCTCGCTTGACCGCCGGGTTCACTGACATTAGTGTTCTAAGCTTCTCCAGATCTATCATCATCGCACCATGGCTGATACGGAAACGACCGGTGCCGAGATCGTCGTGCGCTGTCTACAGGCGGAGGGCGTCGAATTCGTATTCGGCTACCCGGGCGGGGCGGTGCTCAACATCTACGACGAAATCTACAAGCAGGACCGGTTCAAACACGTCCTGGTGCGGCATGAGCAGGCAGCGGTGCATGCGGCGGATGCCTACGCGCGCGCAACTGGCAGGGTGGGGGTGGCCCTGGTCACCTCCGGGCCGGGTGCAACCAATGCCATCACGGGCATCGCCACGGCCTACATGGACTCCATTCCGCTGGTGGTGCTGACCGGACAGGTGCCCACCGCTGCTATCGGCATGGACGCCTTCCAGGAGGTCGACACGGTCGGCATCAGCCGGCCCTGCGTGAAGCACAACTATCTGGTCAAGGACGTGCGTGAGCTCGCCTCCACCATCAAGAAGGCCTTCTACATCGCTGCCACCGGTCGACCCGGGCCTGTGGTCGTCGATATCCCCAAGGACGTGACGCAGCACAGCTGTCCGTTCGAATATCCGGCAGACATCCGTCTGCGCTCCTACAACCCGACCTTCAAGGGCCATGCGGGGCAGATCAAGCGCGCGGTGCAGATGCTGCTGCAGGCCAAGCGCCCGATGATCTATACGGGCGGCGGGGTCGTTCTGGGCGATGCCGCCGAGCAGGTCACGGAGCTCACCCGCCTGTTGGGCTATCCGGTGACCAGCACCCTCATGGGTTTGGGCGGCTATCCCGCGCCGGATCCGTTGTTTCTGGGCATGCTGGGCATGCACGGCACCTTCGAGGCCAACATGGCCATGCAGCACTGCGACGTGTTGCTGGCGGTGGGGGCCCGTTTCGACGACCGGGTCATCGGCAATCCCAAGCACTTCGCCAAGGAGGCCCGGCGCATCATCCACATCGACGTCGATCCCTCCTCGATCTCCAAACGGGTCAAGGTGGACGTGCCCATTGTCGGCGACGTGGCGCATGTGCTGGAGGAGATCATCCGCCAGATCAAGGCGGGCAGCGACCGGCCGGATCAGGCATCACTCAAGGCCTGGTGGGCCCAGATCGAGTTGTGGCGCTCGCAGGATTGTCTCAAATACGACCGCTCCGCGGAGGTCATCAAGCCGCAATACGTGATCGAAAAGCTCTACGAGGTCACGGGCGGCGAGGCCTACGTCACCTCCGACGTGGGGCAGCACCAGATGTGGGCCGCCCAGTACTATCCGTTCAACAAACCGCGCCGCTGGATCAACTCCGGCGGCCTGGGCACCATGGGGGTGGGCCTGCCCTACGCCATGGGGGTGCAGCTCGCCTTCCCGGACGCCATGGTGGCCTGCGTCACCAGCGAGGGCAGCATCCAGATGAACATCCAGGAACTGTCCACCTGCCAGCAGGAGAACCTGCCCATCAAGATCATCCTGCTCAACAACCGCTACCTGGGCATGGTGCGACAGTGGCAGGAGTTCTTCTACGAGGAGCGCTACGCCGAATCCTACGTCAACGCCCTGCCAGATTTCGTGAAGCTGGCCGAGGCCTACGGCCACGTCGGCATGACCATCGAGAAGCCGGCCGACGTGGAGCCGGCCCTGCGCGATGCCTTCGGTAAGTACAAGGATCGCCTGGTCTTCCTCAATTTCGTCGTCGACCCGCGTGAGAACGTCTATCCCATGATTCCCGCCGGCAAGGGTCTGTCCGAGATGATCCTGGTGTGATCGCCGTGACCTGTAACCTGTAACCTGACCCAAGATGCGCCACATCATCTCCCTCCTGATGGAAAACGAGTCCGGGGCCTTGTCCCGGGTTGCGGGGCTGTTTTCTGCCCGTGGCTACAACATCGAGTCGCTCACTGTGGCGCCCACCGAGGACCCCACGCTGTCGCGCATGACCATCGTCACCCGCGGCTCGGACGATGTCATCGAGCAGATCACCAAGCAGCTCAACAAATTGATCGATGTGGTCAAGGTGCAGGATCTCACCGACGGCGAGCACATCGAGCGCGAGCTCATGCTGGTCAAGGTACGGGCCTCGGGCGAATACCGCGAGGAGATGAAGCGCATGTCCGACATCTTCCGCGGGCGCATCATCGACGTCACCGACAAGACCTACACCATCGAGCTCACAGGCACGGTCAACAAGCTCAACGCCTTCCTGGGCGCGCTGGAACCCGACGCCATCCTGGAGACGGTGCGCACCGGCGCCTCCGGCATCGGCCGCGGCGAACGGGTCATGAAGATCTAGTGATGGGGGGATGGCGGATGGGTAAACCCATCGGACCCCATGCCCCCTTCCTTCTTCCCCACCCCCAGTAACTGAAAGGACCCCCGCATGAAGGTTTATTACGAAAAGGACGCCGACCTCTCCCTGATCAAGAAAAAGAAGGTGGCGATCGTCGGTTACGGCTCCCAGGGGCATGCCCATGCCAACAACCTGAAGGATTCGGGCGTCAAGGTCACGGTGGGTTTGCGCAAGGGTGGCGCCTCCTGGGACAAGGCCAAGAAGGCCGGTCTTGCGGTCAAGGAGGTGGCCGCGGCGGTGAAGGATGCAGACGTGGTGATGATCCTAGTGCCCGATGAGCAGCAGCCCGACGTCTATCGCGATGAGATCGAGCCCAATCTGAAAAAGGGGGCGGCGCTCGCTTTCGCCCACGGCTTCAACATCCACTACGGCCAGATCAAGCCGCGCGCCGACGTGGACGTGATCATGATCGCCCCCAAGGGTCCGGGACACCTGGTGCGCTCCACCTATGTCGATGGGGGCGGTGTGCCCTCGCTGATCGCGGTCTTCCAGGACGTGAGCGGCAAGGCGCGCGACCTGGCCCTGTCCTATGCCGCCGCTAACGGCGGCGCCCGTGCCGGCGTGATCGAGACCAGCTTCCGCGAGGAGACCGAGACCGACTTGTTCGGCGAGCAGGCGGTGCTGTGCGGGGGGGTGGTGGAGCTGGTGAAGGCGGGTTTCGAGACCCTGGTCGAGGCCGGCTATACCCCCGAAATAGCCTATTTCGAATGCCTACACGAACTTAAGCTGATCGTTGACCTCATGTACGAGGGCGGTATCGCCAACATGAACTATTCCATCTCCAACAACGCCGAATATGGCGAATACGTCACCGGGCCCAAGGTGATCAACGAGGCGAGCCGCGCCGCCATGCGCGAGGCCCTGGCCAACATCCAAAACGGTGAATACGCCAAGCGCTTTATCCTCGAGGGCCGCATGGGTTACCCCGAGATGACCGCCCGCCGGCGGCTTATCGCCGAGCATCCCATCGAGGTGGTGGGGGCGAAGCTCAGGGACATGATGCCCTGGATCAAGGCCAAGCAGCTGGTCGATAAGTCGCGCAACTGAGCGAGCCTGCGGCATGCGCAGTGAGGCGGGTGATCACCCGCTGATCGCCCGCGAGGGCTGGACCCATCTGGCCGCCACCTTTGTCGCGGCAGTGGCAGCGACCTACTGGTTCGAGGCATGGTCGCTCGCCCTGCCGTTCTGGCTGGCGTTCTTGTTCGTGCTGCAGTTCTTCCGCGATCCGCCACGCACCCCTGTGCAGGGGCCTGGACTGGTCCTGTCGCCTGCAGACGGACGGGTCGTGGCGGTGGAGGAGGCGGACGATCCCTGGCTTAAGCGCCGGGCGCTGAAGATCAGCGTATTCATGAACGTGTTCAACGTCCACTCCAACCGCAGCCCGGTCGATGGCGAGGTCAAAGAGCAGTGGTATCACTCCGGCCTATTCGTCAATGCCGTGCTGGACAAGGCCTCGCGCGAGAACGAGTGCAACGCCCTCTGGCTGCGCACCGACGACGGGCAGGACATCACCTGTGTGCAGGTGGCCGGCCTTGTGGCGCGACGCATCCTGTCCTACGTCACGCCCGGCGACCGGCTGGTGCGCGGCCAGCGTTACGGTTTCATCCGCTTCGGCTCCCGGCTGGACGTCTACCTGCCGCTCACTGCGCGACCGCGCGTCGGCCTGGGCGATCGCGTTTACGCCGCCCTCGACGTGCTGGCCGAACTGAAGCAGTGAGCCTGGATCCTGGCCTTGTCCGATTCCGCGGCCGCTTCGCGCGGCGCGGCATCTATCTGCTGCCCAACCTGCTCACCTCCGGCGCCCTGTTCGCCGGTTTCTACGCCATCGTCCAGGCCATGAACGGGCGCTTCGAGCACGCCGCCATCGGCATCTTTGTGGCCATGGTGCTGGATGGTCTGGACGGCCGGGTGGCAAGGCTCACGCGCACCCAAAGCGCCTTCGGCGCAGAGTACGATTCGCTCTCCGACATGGTGGCCTTCGGGGTCGCACCCGCCCTGGTGATGTACAGCTTCGCCCTGAAAGGACTGGGCAAGCTTGGCTGGATCGCCGCCTTCGTCTACTGCGCCGGCGCGGCCTTGAGGCTGGCGCGTTTCAACACCCTGCTCGACGTGCAGGACAAGCGCTGGTTCCAGGGGCTACCCAGCCCGTCTGCGGCCGCGCTCATCGCCGGCCTGGTTTGGGTGGCGCACGACAACCGACTCAGCGGTGAGGAGCTAAGCTGGGTCGCCTGGGCCTTAACGCTGTTTGCCGGCATCACCATGGTGACCAATCTGCGTTTCTACAGCGGCAAGGACATCAATTTGCGCAAGAGCGTGCCCTTTGTCGTCGTGGTGCTAATCGCGCTGTCCTTCGTCTTAATCTCGCTCGACCCGCCCATCGTGCTTTTCGCGCTCTTCCTCGGCTATGCCCTCTCGGGCTACTTCGCTAGCCTATACCTGTGGCACAAGACCCGGTCGCAAAAAGGGTTGTCCGAAGCGGAATAGGCGGCTATATTCGGCCCATGGACTGCAACTTTGGCTCCAACCAGTTCTCCTCCCTGCAGCTTGCCACCCGCCTGCTGCTGCCCCGTCGCGGGCGCTGATATCTCATCCTTCCTCTTTTTCGTTAGCATTCCGGGTTGAATGAACCGCACCCTGCGGGGCGGCATGCATTTGGAGCAGGCCATGAAAGAGCAATTGATCATTTTTGATACCACCTTGCGCGACGGCGAGCAAAGCCCCGGCGCGTCGATGACCAAGGAGGAAAAGGTCCGTATCGCCAAACAGTTGGAGCGCATGCGCGTCGATGTCATCGAGGCGGGTTTCCCTGCCGCCAGCAAGGGGGACTTCGAGGCGGTGAAGGCGGTGGCGGACAGCATCAAGGAGTGCACCGTGTGCGGTCTTGCACGGGCGCTGGAGAACGACATCGACCGCGCTGGCGAAGCGCTCAAGGGCGCTATTTCCGGCCGCATCCACACCTTCATCGCCACCAGTCCCATCCACATGGAGCGCAAGCTCAGGATGACGCCGGACCAGGTCGTCGAACAGGCCGTGAAGGCGGTGAAATGGGCCCGGCGCTGGACCGACGACGTCGAATTTTCACCCGAGGACGCGGGCCGATCCGACCCGGACTTCCTCTGCCGGGTGCTGGAGGCGGTGATCGACGCCGGTGCGCGCACCCTGAACATCCCGGACACCGTCGGCTACAACCTGCCCTGGCAGTTTGGCGAACTCATCCGCACCCTGCGCGAGCGCATCCCGAACTCGGACAAGGCCGTCTTCTCTGTGCACTGCCACAACGACCTCGGACTCGCCGTGGCCAACTCCCTGTCTGCGGTCCTAAACGGTGCTCGCCAGGTGGAGTGCACCATCAATGGCCTGGGAGAACGCGCGGGTAACGCCTCACTCGAGGAGATCGTCATGGCGGTGCGCACGCGGCAGGATGTCTTCCCCTGCGACACCCGCATCGACACCACCCAGATCGTGCCGGCCTCGCGTCTGGTGGCGGGCATCACCGGCTTCGCCGTGCAGCCGAACAAGGCCATCGTCGGTGCCAACGCCTTTGCGCATGAGTCGGGCATCCACCAGGACGGCGTGCTCAAGCACCGCGAGACCTACGAGATCATGCGCGCCGAGGACGTGGGCTGGAGCGCAAACCGCATGGTGCTGGGCAAGCACTCCGGTCGCAATGCCTTCAAGACGCGGCTGGCAGAGCTTGGCGTGGTGTTGGACTCGGAAGAGGCGCTCAATGCCGCCTTCGCCCGCTTCAAGGACCTGGCGGACAAGAAGCACGAGATCTTCGATGAGGACATCCACGCCCTCATCTCGGACGAGGCCGCGTTTGCCCAGGCCGACCGCTACAAACTGGTGTCGCTTAAGGTCTGTTCCGAAACAGGTAAAACACCGCATGCCGTGGTCGTGCTCACGGACAACGGCGTGGTGTGCCGCGCCGAGGCGGACGGCAGCGGGCCGGTGGACGCCGCCTTCAAGGCCATCGAGTCGATCGTGCGGTCGGCTGCCGACCTGCTGCTCTACTCGGTCAACAACATCACCACGGGCACGGATGCCCAGGGCGAGGTGACGGTGCGGCTGAACAAGGGCGGTCGCGTCGTCAACGGCCAAGGGGCGGATACCGACATCGTCATCGCCTCCGCCAAGGCCTATCTGCACGCGCTAAACAGGCTCGCCAGCGGCGAACAGCGGGCTCATCCTCAGGCGTTATAAGCAAACCAGGGCTCGCGCCTAGGCCGCCATCAACCTTGGCCCTGGCTTGCGACCGGTCGCAGCTCGGCTCAGCGCGCCTAGGGCAGGCGGCCTTCTAGCCGGACGACCTCCTCCGGCAGCTTGCCGAGCCACATCTGCCACATGGAGATCACCCACATGGCGGCGAAGGATAAGCCCATGATGCCGCCGGAGATGATCACCATCCAGGCGAAACCCGTCCACACCTTGGTCAGATACCAGGAGGCGACGTCAGTGATGAGCACGGCGAAGGGCGCAGCGATGAGCACGTGTTTGAGCCATGCCGGACGCAGGTAGGCGTGCGTGAAGATGTAGCCGACGATGAAAAAGATGAAAGTGATGGAGAAGAGGTGGATGTGCGACACGCGAACCAGCGTAGCGATGGACATGCCCTCGTCGCGCTGAGCCGTCTTGAGGATACCTTCCTTAGTGGTGAGGTCGGGCAAGTGCGGGTTGGCCTCAGGACTGTGGCAGGCGACACAGTGTTCCTGCATGATGGGCAGGATGGTGCCTTCCAGGGCCTCCGGCTTGGCACCCTCGTGCAGCCAGTCAAAGACAATCTTCTTCTTGTCGTCGGGCAGCATGTCGGACATGGCACCGCGCAGGGCCGTCTCCAGTTTCGTGCCCGCAGGGTTGCCGCTGTAGGCGATCATCAGGTCCTTTTCCGAGAGCATGGGATCGCCATCCTTGCCGGCGTGCGACTCCCAGACCTGGATCATGGCCATCAGGTAGGCAGTGCCGAAGGTGAGCAGGGCCATGGTGAACAGGACCCGCACCGACATGGGCAGGTAGCGGAAGTGGACACTGTGGGTGCTGAACATGTTGACTCCTGGCTGGTGATCGCAAGTCGGTAAGTGAACAATTGTATCTTCAACTTACGGGAATTTGGTGTACGACTGCCACAGAGACAGGATGAAAAGGGTAGGAGTTCACGCCCGCTGGCTATTACGTACATACAGCGCAGCGGCGAAAAAGACCAGTCCGAGCGCCAGTTCCAGGCCGGCGAGCCAGGCGCCCGGGGGTGGGCCGGTGGGCAGGCGCACCAGGGCCTCGAGGATGTAGAGCCAGATCAGCAGACTGGCCCAGCGGTAGGTGTAGATCCGGCCGTGCAAGATGCCGTGTTGCGGCAACGACAGCGGCAACACCTTCAACACCAGCTAGGAGCCCGGGCCACAGGGGTGCAAGCCGTAGCTCTCAGGTCAGGCTAAGGCCGAGCAGGATCAGGGCGATGAAGCTGGCTGAGGCGATCCAGAGTACCCAGTTCATGCGCGGCACTGCCTGGCAAGCTCCACCAGGGCGGTGCGCGCCTCAACGGCGTCGGTGACGGGGGCGGGGAAATCAAAGCGCAACAGGTGCCCATGCGCCCGCACGTCGAAACCATCCGGGTCGATGCCGACCATCTCCGCCTGGTCGACCTCCACGCCGTGCACGTGGCGACAGTAGGCGATGAGGTTGTGCACATGATCGGCGTTCATGTGCTGGAGGATATCCGCCTCCTGACCGGCCAGGGGGCCTTCCGGCAACAGGTAGGACTCGGCTTCGATCCAGTGGACCCTGCCGAAGCCGCCGATGTAACGGATACGCACAGGTTCGATCCGCCAGAAGGCGAAATCGTGCATGGCGAGGTAGCCCTCGGCCTGGGGGTGATGGCGCAGATAGCGCGGACCCAGCCGGTCTTTTTCCGGCAGACGCTCGGCCCGTCCCAGCAGGGTCACCCGGCCGGTCGCCTGCATGTCCGCACTGAAGGGCTGCACGAGAAGCGAGCAGCGCGGATCGTTGTGCAGGTTGCGGGTATGCTCGGCAAGTTCCGAGATGAGAATCACCGGGCGGCCGGCATGGTCGAGGATGTAAGGCGCCACAGAACCGAAGGGATAGCCCTCGATGCGCAGCGACAGCGTCGAAAGCACTGCCTGCGTCTGTCCGCGGGCCAGGCGGCGGGCCTCGGCGCCGAGTGCGCTCATGCCGATAGCCTGGCGGCGACCTCAGCCACCCGCTTGCCCAAGGCGAAGGCGAGCCGGCGCTCTTCCTCGGTCAACGGCTCCCTGCCCTCGGGGCCGGCGAAATGGCTGGCCCCGTAGGGGGTGCCGCCGGATCGCGTGGCGTTGAGTTCCGGCTGGCTGTAGGGCAGCCCCACGATCAACATGCCGTGGTGCAAGAGGGGCAGCATCATGCTAAGCAGGGTGCTCTCCTGTCCGCCATGCAGGCTAGCGCTGGAGGTAAAGACGCAGGCCGGTTTGCCGGCCAGGGCGCCGCTGAGCCAGAGGCCCGAGGTGCCGTCCCAGAAGTATTTCATAGAAGCGGCCATGTTGCCGAAGCGCGTGGGCGAGCCGAGCGCTAAACCGACGCATTCCTCAAGGTCGCGCTGGGTGGCATAGGGGGCGCCGCTGTCAGGCACCGGTGGTGCCGCGCCCTCGATCTCTGCGGCCACCTTGGGCACGGTGCGCAGGCGCGCCGCCATGCCCGGGACGGCATCGACGCCGTGGGCGACGTGACGCGCAAGCTCACGCACGGAGCCATGTAGGCTGTAGTAGAGGACCAGGATCTCTTTCATGATTCAGTGGCGAGTGTCGATGGCAGCATCCTACCGGATGGTCGATGACATGGCGACCGCAGGGGCTTTGCTGCAAAATTGGAGTTTTGACCCGTTCTTTCAACATGAACCTGCACGAATATCAGGCCAAGTCGGTACTCAGGGACTATGGCATCGCCGTGCCGCGCGGCGTGGTCGTCGAGGATCCGGACCAGTGCGCTGCCGCTGCGCGCGAGCTGGGCGGCGGTGCCTGTGTGGTCAAGGCACAAGTCCATGCCGGCGGACGAGGCAAGGCGGGCGGCGTGAAGCTGTGCCATACGGTCGATGAGCTGACCGCAGCAGCCAGCGAGCTGCTGGGCAGGCGGCTCATCACCTATCAGAACGCCCCCGACGGCCAGCCGGTCAGCCGCGTGCTCGTCGAGGAGGCGCTACCGGTCGCCCGCGAGCTCTACCTCTCCCTCACCGTCGACCGCACCGCCGAACGCATCGGCATCGTCGCCTCCAGCGCCGGCGGCATGGACATCGAAGAGGTCGCGGCGCGCGAGCCGGACAGGATCCTGCGCGAGACGGCACATCCGGTGGTGGGCGTGATGGATTACCAGTGCCGCAACCTGGCCTTCGGTCTGGGCCTTATGGGTGAACAGGTGTCGGCCTTCACACGGCTTATCAAGGCGCTTTATCGCATCTTTCTCGACAAAGACCTTGCCCTGCTGGAGATCAACCCCCTGGTGCTCACTGAGGACGGCCGGCTGCTGCCGCTGGACTGCAAGATGGCGGTGGACGACAACGCGCTGTGGCGGCAGAAGCCGCTCGCGGCCCTGATGGACACGAGCCAGATCGACCCCAAGGAGGCTAAGGCGCATGCCCACAACGTCAACTACATCGCCCTGGACGGCGACATCGGCTGCATGGTGAACGGGGCGGGGCTGGCCATGGCCACCATGGACTTGATCCAGCTCTCAGGCGGGCGGCCAGCCAACTTTCTGGACGTGGGTGGCGGCGCCACGGCCGAGTCGGTGGCCGAGGCCTTGCGCATCATCCTCGCCGACCCCAAGGTGAAGGCGGTGCTGATCAACATCTTCGGCGGCATCGTGCGCTGCGACCTGATCGCCGAGGGCATCATCCAGGCCGTGCGCACGGTGGGGGTGTCGGTGCCGGTGGTGGTCCGCCTGGAGGGCACCAATGCCGAGGCCGGACGACGTCTGCTGGCCGAGTCCGGGTTGGCGATCCTCGCCGCAGGGGATCTCACCCAAGCGGCGCAGATGGCCGTGGCGGAGGCGGCACGATGAGCATACTGGTCGACAAAGACACCCGGGTCATCTGCCAGGGCTTCACCGGCAAGCAGGGCACCTTCCATTCGGAGCAGGCGATCCGCTACGGCACGCGCATGGTCGGCGGCGTCACACCGGGCAAGGGCGGGCAGACCCATCTCGGGTTGCCGGTATTCAATACTGTGCGCGACGCCGTGCGGGCGACCGGCGCGGATGCGAGCATGATCTTCGTTCCCGCGGCCTATGCCGCAGACGGCATCCTGGAGGCGGCGGCGGCCGGCATCCGGGTCATCGTCTGCATCACCGAGGGCATTCCGGTGCGTGACATGATCGAGGTCAAGGCGGCGCTCAAGGACACCGGCGCGCGGCTCATCGGCCCCAACTGTCCCGGCATCATCACCCCCGGCGCATGCAAGATCGGCATCATGCCGGGCTTCATCCATCAGCCCGGGAAGGTGGGCATCGTCTCGCGTTCGGGCACGCTCACCTACGAGGCGGTGTGGCAGACCACGCGCCTGGGTCTGGGCCAGTCCACCTGTGTTGGCATCGGCGGCGACCCCATCAAGGGCATGGACTTCATCGACTGCCTAGCGCTGTTCGAGCAGGACCCGCACACCGAGGCCATCGTCCTGGTGGGAGAGATCGGCGGCAGCGCCGAGGAGGCGGCGGCCGAATACATCAAGTCCGATGTCCGCAAGCCGGTTGCGGCCTATATCGCCGGGCTTACTGCGCCCAAGGGCAAGCGCATGGGGCATGCGGGCGCCATTATCGCCGGGGGCAAGGGCACGGCCGCGGAGAAGATCGCCGCCCTCGCGGCTGCTGGGGTGGTGGTAGCCGACAGCCCGGCGGGTATTGGCGAGGCCGTCCTACAGGCCCTGGCGCGCGGCAAGCGGTCATGACCCGGGTGGATTTCTACTTCAATGCCGGCGGCAAGGCCGAGGTAGCCATGCGCCTGACGGCCAAGGCCTATCAGGCCGGTCAATGCACCCTGTTATACACCGAGGACGAGGCGCTGGCGTCGGAACTGGATCAGGGATTGTGGACCGCACAACAGCTGTCCTTCATCCCCCATGTGCGCTGCGGCCATCCCCTCGCGGCCAGGACACCGGTCTTGATCGGCGCCCAGCCGGACGAGCTGGCGTCTTGCGACGTGTTGATCAATCTCACCCGGGAGCCCCCCGGCTGCTTCGGCCGCTTTAAGCGGCTCATCGAGATCGTCACCGTCGACGAGACGGATCGCCTTAAGGCCCGCGGCCGCTTCCGTTTCTATCAGGAGCGCGGTTATGCCCTGGCAACCCATGACTTGAACCGGAAGTAAGCATGGTGGACGAAAGTCAGGACATCTTCGGCAAGATCGACGCCTTGCTGGAAAAGCGGGCCGGATTCGGCACGGGCGAGACACACCGGCCGGCGGAGGATGATTTCCCCCTGTTGACCGAGGTGGTGGAGCTACAGCCGGGGCACCCATCCCTCCAGGATCGCCGTCAGGGCGAGCGTCGCAAGGAAGCGCTGGGACAACCGGACATGCCGCCTGCCACCTTAAGCGATGAGCAGTTCAACCGCTTCTTAGCCCGGTTCGAACAGAAGCTAGAGGACCTGTTCATTCGTCAGCAACTGCGTATCGAGGAGGCCATCCGTCGGGCCCTGCAGGCCCAGGGAGACAATGCCCGGAGCGGGGCGTCCGACCCGCTATAATCCTGTTGAGCAACACACTGCGGCTTGCACGCATCAGACCCCCTTGCATCGGCAGAATAGGTCGATCGTGCCGGCACAGGGCCCGCCGGGCTGGAAGGTGCGCTTCGATTAGGCCGTGCAGGTCGACGCCCCTGTGGGCATAACCGAGATCGTTTTCGACATGGAACTTGCCAAAAGCTACGAACCCCACGACATCGAACAACGCTGGTACGCGCGCTGGGAGAGCGCCGGCTTGTTCGACATGGGCACACGGGAGGGGGCGCCATCCTACTGCATCATGCTGCCGCCGCCCAACGTGACCGGTACCTTGCACATGGGGCATGCCTTCCAGCACACCCTGATGGACGCGCTCATCCGCTATCACCGCATGCGCGGCGACAACACCCTTTGGCAGCCGGGCACCGACCATGCCGGCATCGCCACCCAGATCGTGGTCGAACGCCAGCTCGACGCCGAGGGTATCTCCCGCCACGACCTGGGGCGGGAGAAATTCCTGGAGCGGGTATGGGCTTGGAAGCAACAGTCCGGATCCACCATCACCCGGCAGATGCGGCGGCTGGGCGCCTCGCCGGACTGGAGCCGGGAACGCTTCACCATGGACGAGGGCCTGTCGCGGGCGGTCACCGAGGTCTTCGTGCGCCTCTACAACGAGGGCTTAATCTACCGCGGCAAGCGCCTGGTGAACTGGGATCCCGTCCTGCAGACGGCGGTGTCCGACCTCGAGGTGCTAAACCAAGAGGAGGACGGTTTCATCTGGGAGATCGCCTATCCCATCGAGGGCGGTGATGGGCGGCTGGTGGTAGCCACCACCCGGCCCGAGACCCTGCTGGGCGACACTGCCGTGGCGGTGCATCCGGACGACGAACGCTACCGGCACCTGGTCGGTCGCCACGTGCGCCTGCCGGTGGCCGAGCGCACCATCCCCATCATCGCCGACGAGTACGTCGATCGTGCCTTCGGCACCGGCGTGGTGAAGATTACCCCGGCGCACGATTTTAACGACTGGCAGGTCGGGCAACGGCACAATCTGCCGGCCATCTGCGTGCTGACCCTGGATGCCAGGATCAACGAATTCGGCCCCGCCGAATACCAGGGCCTGGACCGCTATGCCGCACGCGAGAAGATCCTGCAGGCCTTGCAGGAGAGGGGCCTACTGGTGTCGGCCAAGCCGCACAAACTGATGATCCCGCGCGGCGACCGCAGCGGTGCCGTCATCGAGCCCATGCTCACCGACCAGTGGTACATGGCGATGCAGGGCCTGGCCAGACGTGCCCTCGATGCCCTCGATACGGGTGAGCTCAAGTTCATCCCGCAGAACTGGAGCACCACCTACCGCCAGTGGCTGGAGAACATCCAGGACTGGTGCATCTCCCGTCAGCTCTGGTGGGGCCACCGCATCCCGGCCTGGTACGACGAGCAGGGCAATGTCTATGTCGCCCGAAACGAGTCCATCGCCAGGCAGATGGCGGGCGGGCGGGAGATCCGCCAGGATGAGGACGTGCTCGACACCTGGTTCTCCTCCGCCCTGTGGCCCTTCTCCACCTTAGGCTGGCCCGAGGACACGCCTGAACTCAGGCGCTACCTGCCGACCTCGGTCCTGGTCACCGGCTTTGACATCATCTTCTTCTGGGTGGCGCGCATGGTGATGATGAGCCTGCACTTCACCGGCATGGTGCCGTTTCGCGAGGTTTACATCACCGGTCTGGTCCGGGACGCGCATGGCAACAAGATGAGCAAGTCCAAGGGCAACATCCTCGACCCCATCGACCTCATCGACGGCATAGACCTCGAAGGCCTGGTGAGGAAGCGTACGACCGGGCTGATGAACCCGAAACAGGCCGAGGCGATCGAGCGGGCCACGCGCAAGGAGTTCCCGAACGGCATCCCCGGTTTTGGCGCCGACGCCCTGCGTTTCACCTTCGCCTCGCTCGCCTCGCACGGACGTGACATCAAGTTCGACCTCAACCGCTGCGACGGTTACCGCAATTTCTGCAACAAGCTGTGGAATGCCACGCGTTTCGTGCTGATGAACTGCGAGGGCCAGGACACGGGTCTGGATGAGGCACTGGCGTTGGAGTTCTCCTTCGTCGATCGCTGGGTCCTCGGCCGCATCGAGGCGGCCAAGGCGGCGGTGCTGGAGGGCTATGCCCAGTACCGCTTCGATCAGGTGGCGCGTGCCATTTACGAGTTTACCTGGGACGAGTACTGCGACTGGTATGTCGAGCTGGCCAAGGTGCAGCTGGCCCGCGGGTCGGATGCGGCCAAACGCGCCACGCGGCGCACGCTGGTGCGGGTGCTGGAGGAGCTCCTGCGCCTGGCCCATCCCATCATTCCGTTCATCACCGAGGAGTTGTGGCAGAAGGTGGCACCGCTGGCCGGTCAGACCGGTGTGAGCGTCATGCTGGCGCCCTATCCCGAACCCCATCCGGAGCGGGTCGATGCACTAGCGGCTGCGGAGATGGAGACCCTCAAGGCCCTGACCAACGCCTGCCGCAGCCTGCGCGGCGAGATGGGTCTTTCGCCGGCGCAGAAGCTGCCCCTGATCGTGCAGGGCGACGGCGAACGCGCGGCCGTCTATGCCCCTTACATGCAGCTGCTGGCCCGCCTGTCCGAGGTTAGGGCCGTCGATCGCCTGCCGGAATCCGATGCACCGGTGGCGGTGGTGGGCGATTGGCGGCTGATGCTCGAGGTCCAAGTCGACCGCGCGGCGGAGATCGCGCGTCTGGACAAGGAGATCGCGCGTCTTGCCGGCGACTTAGCCCGGTCTGAGGCCCGGCTGGCCAACCCCAGCTTCGTCGAGAAGGCGCCGCCGGCGGTGGTGGATCAAGAGCGTCTGCGCCTGGCCGAGTGCGCTGCCACCCTGGACAAGCTCAGGGCACAGCGTCAGCGTCTGGGTTGAGCCT
>DAITOH010000017.1:0-3966 GCA_036834225.1 Thiobacillaceae bacterium
CTTAGGTTCAAACGTACAGGTCGACCAGTCCCCGACCCAAATGGGCCGGCGTGACCGCCTCCAGCCTGACGCCTGCCTCATTGGGGCGAGCGAATCCCGTCTCACCCCCCCCGCGCCGTTCGCCGAAGGACTCCTGGCTCACCTGGGTCTGCCCGAGGTTGATACCGGCGCCGGCCAGCATCTCCCTCAGTCTGGACAGGCTTTCGTCGATGGCCTCGCGCACGGCGGGATGGGGGGAATAGAAAAAGGCGCTGGCGTCATTGCCCTTGAGGGACAGATGCACCTCAAGGCTGCCCAGATTGGGCGGATTCAGGGTGATCTCGGCCCATTGTGCCTGCCGACCCGCCATCCAGACGATGCGCTGTGCAAGTTCGCCATCCCAGCCCTGGGTGCGCAGCGGCAGCTGCATGGACAGGATCTCGCGGGAGATCGCTGTCTTCGCCGGCTCAAACAGGCGTTCCGGGGCCACGAGGGCATTGGGGTCGGTAGCCTGTTGCAGGGGGTGCTGGACCGACCCTGCCGTGATATCGGCCAGGATCAACCGCGGCAAACCGGCTTCTCCGTCGCCCTGGCCCGCGGCCTGCGCCAGCTGCCCCGTCAGCGTCGTGTCAGCCGTCCCAGCCGGCATGAATGGCGGCAGCTCTTGCCGCCCGCCGGCAAGCATTGCCGCCACCGCGTGCGATCCATCCGACCACGATTTGGGTGGGATGACGATACTTGCGGCAGGCTGGGGCAGCGCCTGCCAGGCGCCGAGCAAGGCGGTCGCCGCTGACTGCTCAGGGCCCTCGGCCTGGAAGGCGACAGGCAATGCCGTCTCGACCCCGGCCGAATCGGATGTGCCCTCGAGCCCCTCGGCGGGCAGGGACGCGAGTCGCGACAACGCCGCAGCACCGGCTGACTCCGGCTCGCCAGTCGAGCCAGCACCGCCCGCCACCGCAGCCTGCACAGGCAAGGCGCCGTTGGCCTTGACATCCACACCCCTGATCAGGGCATGCAGAACCCGGTGAAATACGCCCTTGCCCGCCTTGAGGCTGGGGGATGAGGGAAGTGCGGGGCAGTCTGTGCAGGGACCCTGTGCAGGGATGCCTGTCGGGAGGGAGGTCGGGATCATGATCGCGCTACGGGTGAGTACCGGCAGGTATCAAGCAACTATCATGCCAATTTCTGACGAGGTTGGCATCAGCCCGCTTCGTCCTTTGGATCTGCGGCTCCCGACAAACCAAAAGACAATCCGGGATCAGTCCGCGCTGCTTCCGTGCAGCACGGCCTTGGCGGCATGTTCGTCCGCAAGCCGCTGGTCGCGTTGCTCAGCCCGGTGCAGTTCGCGTTTGTGGTGCCGCGCGGCGAGCACCTCATAGGCCTTCACCTTCTGACGCTCGGCCAGCCAGTGCTTGTGGGCCGCCTCCCAGCGCCCGTGGGTCTCTTGCACCACCTCGGTCTGGTGCCGTATGGCCTGTTCGATCTTGGCCAGAAAGGCGTGGTAATCGCGCATCAGATGGATGTGCATGCCACTAGCGACACGGTGCACCAGGCGTTCACGATATTCCTGGCGGAAGCCTTCCAGTTCCTGCAAGCGTCGCCTGGCCTCCTCCTCCTGCTGCTTGAGTACCCGCAGCGCCCTCTCCGCCGCATCCATGCGATGCCGGGAGTGCTCCAGCAAGGGCTGCAGGGGGAAATGCCTGGCCATCGGAGACCTCAGACCTCCTCGTCCTCGGGAAGTCGCCTTGCCTCCTCTTCCAGCATCACGGGGATGCCGTCGCGGATCGGGAAGGCGAGCCGATCCGCCTTGCAGATCAGTTCCTGGGTCGCCTTGCTGTGGACCAGGGGCCCCTTGCACAGGGGACAGACCAGGATTTCAAGCAGTTTCGGATCCATGGCGGGGCGCGAGAAGGTTGGAGATGCGCGTTTGTAGCCCCGGATCGACGACGGCGTCAACCTCTAAAACCCAGTCATCGGCCCGTGCGAAGCGGGCACACTTGACCGCATCCTTCTCGGTCATCACCACCGTGCCCTCGGGCAGATCCCGGCTCCGGAAGGCATGATGGTCGGGAAAGGCATGCGGGCTGACCTCGGCCCCGAGGGCGCGCAAAAGTTCGAAGAAGCGTTCCGGATGGCCGATGCCCGCCACCGCTTGCACCCGCCTGCCAGTCAGCCAATCCAGCGGCCGGGTGCGGCCGGGATCGCTCAGATGGCGTAGGCGCGTGGGTTCGAGATGCATCCTGTACACCGGTGGCCGCACTTGCAGCCAATCTACATCCCCCCCCTGCACGACCACCGCATCCACTGCATCGAGGCGCCTGGGCATCTCGCGCAGGGGGCCGGCCGGCAAGGGCCAGCCATTGCCAAAGCGGCGCACCCCGTCCACTACGGCGATCTCGAGGTCGCGGGCTAAGGCATAGTGCTGCAGGCCGTCATCGGCGACCAGCACGTTCACGTCGGGATGGGCGGCGAGCAGACCCCTGCCCGCCTGCGCGCGCCGGCGACCGATCCACACCGGCACACCGGCGCGTCGTGCCAACAGCAGCGGTTCGTCTCCTACCTCGGCGGGGTCGCTGTCCACCTGCACCGGGGCCGGACCGGTCTTGCTACCACCGTAGCCGCGGCTGATGATGCCCGGCCGCCATCCCGCCAGCCGAAGGAATTGGACCAGCCAGAGCGTAAGCGGGGTCTTGCCGGTGCCGCCGACGCTGATGTTGCCCACCACGATCACCGGAACGGGCAGTCTATGCACCGGCAACAGCCGATTACGGTAGGCCAGTCGGCGTAGACCAGCAAGGGCCAGGAACAGCCCGGCTAGAGGACGACGCCAAAGCTGGCCGCTCCAGCCATCCACCCGGCCGACAACCGAGGGAGGGTTCAAGGCGAGGAATCGGGGCTAGTCTGGGTGACGAAGGTCACCCGGTTGAAGCCGGCCCGCCGTGCGGCGTCCATGACGTGGATGACCGCCTGGTGGGTGGCGCGGGCATCGGCGGAGATAACGACGATGGGGTCTTGCTGACCGCCGGCGACCTGCAGCAGGCTCTCGCGCAGACTGTCCACACCGCGAAAGGCCACCGCGGTCCCGTTGAGGTGATAGTTGCCGGTCGCGTCCACACTGACGTTGATCTGGGCGGGAGTCTCCTTGGCCGTCTCCCCTTTCGCTTCAGGCAGGTTGATTTGCAGTTCGGCGAAGCGGGCATAAGTGGTGGTAATCACCAGAAAGATGATGATCACGAGCAACAGATCGATCATCGGGATCAGGTTGATCTCCGGCTCGTCGCGACGCCAGCCGCGCTGGAAGTTCACTTGCGCTCCCCGTGCACGATATCCACCAAGCGCAGGGCCTGCTGCTCCATCTCCACCAGCAGGGCATCGACCTTGCCGCGGAAATAACGGTAGAAGATCAGGCTGGGGATGGCCACGATGAGGCCGAAGGCGGTGTTGTACAGGGCGATGGAAATGCCGTGCGCCAGCTTGGCCGGATTGCTGCCACCGGGGCTTTGCGCACCGAAGATCTCGATCATGCCGATTACGGTGCCAAGCAGCCCCATTAGCGGCGCCACGCTGGCGATGGTGCCCAGGGCGGTGAGATAGCGCTCGAGCTCGTGTGCCACCGACCGGCCGGCCTCCTCCAGGGATTCCTTCATTAGCTCACGGCTGCCGTTCATGCTGCGCAGTCCGGAGGCGAAAACCCGCCCCATCGGCGAGCCTTCGGCCAGGGCACGCAGGGTGTCTTCGTTCAATCCATGCCGCTTCAGGTTGTCCAGGGTCTGCTCGAGCAGATTGGGCGGACTGATCAGGCGGTTGCGCAGGCTGTAGGAACGCTCGATGATGATGGCCAGGGCGATGATGGATGCGAATATGAGCGGCCAGATGGGCCATCCTGCGGCTTCGATGAGGGCTAGCACGGCCGGGATCTCGATGGGTATGGGTTGCGCGTAAATTTAGCCCGGCAGGCAGGAGGGCAGCAAGCCGCACTATAATGCG
>DAITOH010000017.1:4066-14763 GCA_036834225.1 Thiobacillaceae bacterium
TCACCACCTTTCGCGCCGGCAACCCGCAGGGCGAGGAGGAGGACGAGGACCGGGTCACGGCGGAGGACGGCCTGATCCTGCGCGACAACGTCTTCGGCAGCCAGGAGGACGATGCCGCTCGCCGCGACTTTACGGTCAACGCCCTGTACTACGACCCGGAAAGGCAGGAGGTGTGGGACTGGCACGGCGGGGTGGACGATGCCAGGAAACGCCTCCTGCGCATGATCGGCGACCCGGCCACGCGCTACAAGGAAGACCCGGTGCGCATGCTGCGGGCCGCGCGTCTTGCGGCCAAGCTCGATTTTCGCATCGACCCGGCCACCCGCGCTCCGATCGCCGAGCTGGCCCCGCTGCTCGCGCGCATCCCCGCAGCGCGACTGTTCGACGAGATGATGAAGCTGCTGCTCTCCGGCTATGCCGAGCGCGGCGTGCGTCAGTTGCGGGCCGAAGGCTTGCATCACGGCATCTTGCCGATGCTCGACGCCATCCTCGACGACCCCGCCCGCCAAGCCTTCCTGCACGCGGCCCTGCGCGACACCGACGAGCGGGTGCGCCAGGGCCGGTCCGCCTCCCCCGCCTTCATGCTGGCCGGCCTGCTCTGGTTCGACATGCAAACCCTCTGGCAGCGCTATCTACAGGCCGGTCAGCCGGCACAGACGGCCCTGTATGCCGCCATGGACGAGACCTTAGAGCGCCAGCGGAAGGTGCTGGCCTTCCCGCGCCGCTTCGACGGTATGATCAAGGAGATCTGGTCGCTGCAGCCGCGTTTCGAACAGCGTAGCGGCACCCGTCCCTATCGCCTGCTCAGCCACCCCCGCTATCGTGCCGGCTACGATTTCCTGCTCATCCGCGCCCGCGGCGGCGACGCGCCGCAGGAACTGGCCGACTGGTGGACCGCGTTCCAGGATGCGGACGAACACGCGCGTGCCCGGATGCTGCTGCCCGCCACCGGCGAGGGCGCACGCAAGCGCCGCCGGCGCAAGCGCCGCCCGCGCGAGACGGGCCTGCTCGAGGCTCAGGCTTGCTGAACCGATGGCGCCCCCCGCAGTGGATGCCTTCATCGCCTTGGGCGCCAACCTGGGCGATCCTGTCGGGCAGATCCTGTGTGCCATCGAGGAATTGGCCCGGCTGCCCGCCACCCGCCTGCACGCCCGCTCATCCCTTTACCGCAGCCGAGCGGTGGGCGGACCCGCGCAACCGGATTACATCAACGCCGTGGCCCGGCTTACCACGGACCTGCCGCCGCGGGAACTATTGCGACGCTGTCTGGCAATCGAGGCCCGCCACGGCCGCCGGCGCGATGGCAAGAACACCCCGCGCACCCTAGACCTGGACCTGCTTTTGTACGACGGCCTGGTCATACACGAGCCTGGACTCACCCTACCGCATCCGCGCATGCACGAACGCGGCTTCGTGTTGCAGCCGCTGGCCGAGATCGCGCCTGATGTGATCGTTCCGGGCCGCGGGGACGTGCGTCGTTTGCTGGCCGCCACGGATGTCGGCGACCTCGTGCGCCTGAGCGAGCCCGGCCGGTGTGTCGCCGCGACCTGATGTCGATCGAGCGCTTTCAATACATCGTCGTGGAAGGACCCATCGGTGCGGGCAAGACCTGCCTGGCCGAAAAACTGGCCCGTCTGCTCGATGCCGAACTGATGCTGGAACAGGCCGATGCCAACCCCTTCCTGCCCCGGTTCTATGAAAATCGCAGGCGCTACGCGCTGCCCACCCAGCTCGCCTTCCTGCTCTCTCGCTTTGATCAGTGCCGGCAGCTGGTGCAGGGTGACCTGTTCGGCCGGGCGCGGGTGGCCGATTTCCTGCTGGACAAGGACGTATTGTTCGCCCGCTTGAACCTGGACGAGACGGAGTTCCAGCTCTACCAGAAGATCTACGCCGATCTGCGACCCCTCGCCCCCACGCCTGACCTGGTGATCTACTTGCAGGCCACCCCAGCCACCCTGATGGAGCGGGTGCGTCGCCGCGGTCGCGGTTATGAGCGCCAGATCGACGAGGCCTACCTGTCGGAACTGGTCAACGCTTACGCGAAATTCTTCTACCATTACGAGGCCGCGCCCTTGCTGATCGTCAATAGCGAACACCTCAATTTCGTCGACCGGCAGGAGGATTTCGAACTGCTTATGCGCCGCATTCACGACATGCGCGGAACGCGTAAATTCTTCAATCGGGGAAGTTGATGTACCTGCCGCAACTGCTGAAAAAGTCCGCCCAGGGCGAGAAGCTGGTGGCGCTCACCTGCTACGACGCCAGCTTCGCCCGGCTCATGGTGCGCTGCGGCATCGACATCCTGCTGGTGGGGGATTCCCTGGGCATGACGGTACAGGGACACGCCACCACCCTGCCTGTTACCCTGGAGCAGATGGTCTATCACACGGAGGCGGTGGCGCGGGGCGCGGACGGCGGTGCCCTCATCCTGGCCGACCTGCCCTTTGGCAGCTACCAGCAGGCGCCGGAACAGGCCTTTGCAGCCGCCGCACGGCTCCTGGCCGCCGGCGCGAACATGGTCAAGCTGGAAGGCGGCAGCGTGATGGCGCCCACCGTCGCCTTCCTCACCCAGCGCGGCGTACCGGTCTGCGGCCACCTGGGCCTGCTGCCCCAATCGGTGAACCAGACCGGCTACGCCGCCCAGGGACGCGACGGCGCCAGTGCCACCCAGCTGCTGCGCGATGCGGAGGATCTGATGGGCGCTGGCGTCAAACTCATGGTGCTGGAATCCATCCCCTCCGCACTCGCGCAGGAGGTCACCCAGCGCCTGGCCGTCCCCACTATCGGCATCGGCGCCGGTCCCCATTGCGACGGCCAGGTGCTGGTGCTACAGGACATGCTGGGTCTCACCCCTAAGCCGCCGCGCTTTGCCAAGGACTTCATGGCCGGCGCTCTGTCCCTGGAGGAGGCCGTGCTAAGCTATGCGCGGGCGGTTCGCCAGGGTGAGTTCCCGGGGCCGGAGCATTGCGTCTGACCCTCATAGGCACGCGGTGAGAGCGCGATGCAGCTAGTCCACACGGTCGAGGGCCTGCGCCGCGCCCTTGCCGGCGCGGGCGCCACTGCCTTCGTGCCCACCATGGGCAACTTGCACGCCGGCCACCTCGCCCTCGTCCGCCAGGGCATGCAGGCGGGCCGGCCCGTGGTGGTGAGCATCTTCGTCAACCCCCTGCAATTTGGCGCCGGCGAGGACTACGACCGTTACCCCCGGACCCTGGAGGCGGACTGCGCCCTGCTAGAAGCGGTTGGCGCGGACATCGTCTTCGCACCCGAGGTGGCCGAGATTTACCCGGAGCCGCAGCGCTTCCTCGTGCAGCCGCCTCTGGCCGATGAACTGTGCGGGGCCAGTCGGCCCGGCCACTTCGCAGGGGTATGCACGGTGGTGCTGAAGCTGTTCAACATCGTGCAGCCGCGGGTGGCCGTCTTCGGTCGCAAGGACTATCAGCAGCTGTTCCTGATCAAGGCCATGGTGCGTCAGCTCAACCTGCCGTTGGAAATCCTGGAGGGGGAGACGGTGCGCGATGACGACGGGCTGGCACTGTCCTCACGCAACGCCTATCTCAGTGCTGCCCAGCGCGCAGAGGCACCGCGGCTATATGCGGTGCTCGAACGCCTGCGGCAGCGCATCGAGTCCGGGTCGGGCGACCTGCCGGCCCTGGAGACCGCAGCCCGCGCAGAACTCGAAGCGCACGGCTGGCAGGTGGATTATGTCTCGGTGCGCAGCCGGTCGACGCTGCTCCCACCTGCGGCCGAAGAGCGCGCACTCGTCGCGCTAGGCGCTGCGCGCCTCGGCGGGATACGGCTGATCGACAACGTGGAGGTGATGCTGCCGTCGTCGGCGTTATAATGCAGGGTCCGTCGATACCGATCTCGATTCGCCATGTATCGATCCATGCTCAAATCCAAGCTGCACCGGGTGAGCGTGACCGCGTCCGAACTGGACTACGAGGGCTCCTGCGCCATCGACGAGGCGCTGCTGGAGGCCGCCGACATCCGCGAGTACGAGCGCATCGAGGTCTATAACGTCAACAACGGCGAGCGCTTCGCCACCTACGCCATCCGCGGCCAGCGCGGCAGCGGCATGATCTCGGTCAACGGTGCCGCCGCGCGCAAGGCCGCGGTCGGCGACGTGCTGATCATCGCCAGCTACGCCACCTACAACGAGGTGGAGCTTAAGGCCTACCAGCCCCGCCTGGTCTACGTCGACGGCCGCAACCGCATCGTCCGCATTGGAGCCGAGATCCCGGCCCAGGCGGCCTAAGCCTCGGCACGGTCACCCTACCCGTGCCCAGTCGAAACAAGGCCCCGGATCGGTCTTGCGACCGGGGGCGATGTCCGCATGCCCCACCACCCCGGCGATGGGGTAGGCCTTGCGCAATGCCCTAAGCAAGCGGTTGAGGACTGCGTACTGAGCGTCGGTGTATGGCTCCGTGTCAGTGCCTTCCAGCTCGATGCCAACCGAGTAGTCATTGCAGCGCGCCCGCCCCTGCCAGCTCGAAGCGCCAGCGTGCCAGGCGCGCATCGAACAGGACACGAACTGGATCAGCCCGCCGTCGCGGCGGATGAGGAAATGGGCCGATACACGCAGGCCCTTAATGGTCTCGTAATAGGGATGGCCCGCCGGGTCGAGCCGGTTGGTGAAAAGCTCGATCACACCCGGCCCGCCGTATTCCCCAGGCGGCAGGCTGATGTTGTGGATCACCACTAGGCTGACCGCCTCGCCCTCGGGCCGGTCATCGCAGTTGGGCGAGGGGATGCGTTCAGCGGCCGGCAGCCAACCCCCCGCATCCACCACCCATTCCTCACTTTTCACCCCTCACCCCTCGTGCCGTCAATAAGGCATGGAAATAGAATAGCTCTTGCATGGCTGCCCATTCTGCCATGCCGTCAGGAGGGCTCAAGTTTCGCGCCTGCCTGCCGTTAATCCACTACGGTCGCCATGGCCTTAAGGCCGCACAGAGGACGCAGCATGAAAAATCCGATACAGCCCACGACGCTGGAACGGGTGATGCGGGAAGACGACTTCATTGTCTCCAAGACCGACCTCAAAGGTCGCATCACCTACGGCAACCGCATCTTCATCGAGTTTTCCGGCTACTCAGAGGCAGAGTTGCTGGGCAGCCAGCACAACATCATCCGTCACCCGGACATGCCACGCGGGGTGTTCAAATTTCTCTGGGACACCATCTCCCAGAAGCAGGAGTGCATGGCCTTCGTCAAGAACATGGCCAAGGATGGCAGCTTCTACTGGGTCTTCGCCCTGGTCAGCCCCGCCTTCGACCCCCAGGGCAACCATATCGGCTATTACTCCGTGCGGCGCAAGCCGCATGCTGCAGGGGTGCGTCTGATGCAAACCGTCTACCAGGAAATGCTGGCCATCGAGCGCCGCGCCGGCCCCAAAGATGCCTGTGAGGCTTCTTTGGCCTATCTGACCGGCCTGCTCCGGGACAAGGGGGTGCGTTACGAGGATTTCGTTATCGGCCTGCAGGAGGGCAGGGCATGAATCGCATGACATTGCGCCGCCGCTTCGTTCTCATCGCCACCGGCTTCAACCTGCTGCTGGCCCTGAACATCGTCCTACACGTCTGGCTGCACGGCTGGGAATGGCTGCCGGTGGGGCTGCTCGCCCTGGGCTTCGCCCTCTCGGCCTATCTACAGGTGATGGCCCGGCGCTGGCTGGCCCCCCTGGACAGCCTGCGCGAGCTGATCCACCTGGTGGGTCAGGGCCAGTTCCACCAGCGGGTCACCGGCATCGACGACAGCAACGAGGTCGGGTTGCTCTGTTGGGAGATCAACGAGATGTTGGACCAGATGGAGGCCTTCATGCGCGAGCAGGCCACCTCCTTCCAGCGGCACCTGGATGCCCGCTTCAGCCGCAAAGCCCTGCCGGCAGGCCTCAGGGGCGGCTTCCACAAAGGGCTGGTGGCCCACAACCGCGCGCTCGACGCCTTCGAGGAGAACATGCGCTACAAGATGCGCAACCAGCTCCTGGCCAGCACACAGAGGCTCAACGCCAGCAACCTGCTCACCAACCTGGCATCCACCCAGGCCGATCTGCTGAGCATCACCCAGGCCATGCGCTCGGTGGTGGAGGAGGCGCGCCGCACCCACGCCGACGCCGAGGCCAGCCAGGCCACCGTGGAACGGGTAGTGCAGAATCTCACCGAGATGCGCCAGCGCATGCAAGCGGCGGCCGCCACCGTGGCCCAGCTCAACGCGCGCGGCGCCGAGATCCAACAGGCCGTGGCCCTGATCAACGGCATCGCCGACCAGACCAATCTGCTCGCGCTCAATGCCGCCATCGAGGCGGCACGCGCCGGCGAGCAGGGGCGCGGCTTCGCCGTGGTGGCGGACGAGGTGCGGAAACTGGCCGAGAACACCAAGAATGCATCCGTTTCCATCGGCCGTACCATGGAGGACCTGCTCACCCAGACCGCGCACGTCGAGGCAGATTCCCGCGACATGCGCGAGATGACAGGACAAGCGGGCGAAACGGTGGCCCAGATGGCCGAGCGCTTCAGTCAGTTCTCCCAGGCCTCACGCAACACCCTGGAACGACTGGGCCGCGCCCTGGATAAGAGCTACACGTCTCTGGTCAAGGCCGATCACGTCATCTACAAGCAGAAGACGTACATGGTGCTCAACGACCCCAAAGCTAACCCGGAGTACGCGCAAGCAGTAGGCGTGGATCACCACAACTGCCGCCTGGGACGCTGGTATGATGAGGGAGAGGGCCGGGAACAGTTCGCGCGCGTGCCAGCCTACGCCGCGCTCGAGCGGCCACATCGCCAGGTACATGCCAGCGCACACACGGTACTGCAACTGGCCGGCCAGAACTGGCAGTCGGACCCCGAGCTCCAAGGCCGTATCCTCGCTAGCCTGGAGCAGATGGAGGCCGCCAGCCATGAGGTCATGCAGGTGCTCGACCGCATGGTGGCCGAGAAGCATGGCGAATCAGTCTAGCCCCAGCCGCTCCAGGCGGTAGCGCAGGCTGCGGAAGGTCACGCCCAGCAGCCGCGCGGCTGCAGTCTTGTTGCCGCCGGTACGGGCCAGCGCGGCCTGGATGGCCTCGCGCTCGACGCGGTCCAGGTAGTCCTGTAGGGGCAGCTCCGTGCGGCCGACCTGGTCTGCTGCCGCCTCTTGCGCATCAGGGGCGAGGTGGAGGTCCGCGGCGTCGATGTAACCCCCCTCGCTCAGGGCATAGGCACGCTCCAGGATATTCTCCAGTTCGCGCACGTTGCCGGGGAAGGCGTAACGTTTGAGGGCGGCCAGGGCGGCCTCGGTCAGCCGGGGCTGCGCCTGGCCGGCACCGGCTAGGCGCTGGGCAATGTGCTCGGCCAGCAGCGGGATGTCCTCCGGCCGTTCGCGCAGCGCGGGCATGCGCAACTCGATGACGTTGAGCCGGTAATAGAGGTCATGGCGGAAGCGGCCGGCCTCGACGGCTTGGCCCAGGTCCTGATGCGAGGCGCTGATCAGGCGCACGTCCACCGCCTCCTCCGTAACGCCGCCCACGCGACGCACGCGCCGCTCCTGCAGGGCGCGCAGCAGCTTCACCTGCATGGGCATGGGCAGCTCGGCCACCTCGTCCAGGAACAGGGTGCCGCCGCTGGCGGCCTGGAAGAAGCCCTCCCGGTCGCTCTCGGCACCGGTGAAGGCGCCTTTCCGGTAGCCGAAGAACTCGCTCTCCATGAGGTTTTCGGGAATCGCGCCGCAGTTCACTGCGACGAAAGGCTTGCTAGCGCGCGGCCCGAGGGCGTGGATGAGGCGCGCGGCCACCTCCTTGCCGGTGCCTGACTCTCCCGTGATGAACACCGGCGCCTGGCTGCGGGCGAGTTTGTCGATGCGCGCGCGGATCTGCTGCATGGGCGGTGATTCCCCGATGAGAAGCGGCGCGTCCTTGCCCGTCTTCGGCCCCTCCGGCACCTTGAGTGCGGTTTTCACCAGGGTGCGCAGGACTTCCAGCTGCACCGGCTTCATGAGATAGTCGAAGGCCCCCGCCTTGAGGGCCTGGATGGCATTCTCGGTGCTGCCGTAGGCGGTGATCACCGCCACCGGCGTGGCCGGGCTCCTCTCGGCCACGTAGCGCACCACCTCTAGCCCCTCGCCGTCCGGCAGACGCATGTCGGTGAGCACCAGATCGAAACGCCGCCGCGCGAGCTGGGCGCGCGCCGAGGCCACGTCCTCGGCGGTGACGGTCGCAAGACCCATGCGCAACAGGGCCAGCTCGAGCACCTCGCGCAGGTCGGGCTCGTCATCGACGATCAGGATGCAGGGGGTCGTCATGGCTGTCTGCTTGCCTCCTCGGCGTGATGAAAGCGCTCGCCGGGCAGCTTGGCATTCTCTTCAGTGTCGGGCACACAGATCACCCGGAACAGGGCCCCGCCTGCCTTATCCACGTAGCGCAGCGTGCCGCCGTTGGCCTCCGCGAGCTCACGTGCAATATACAGCCCCAGCCCGGTGCCGCGCGAATCGGTGGTGTAGAAGGGCTCGAACAGGCGCTGCTGCATCTCGGGCGAGACCGGTTCACCGTTGTTGAACACGTCGATTAGCACCGCACCCTCCACGGCGACGGCGCGAAGCTCAATGCTGCCCGGCTCGCGCGAGCAGTAGCGCCAGGCGTTGCGGATCAGGTTCCAGAGGATCTGGGTCAGGTGTAGACGGTCGAAACGCACGCGCAGATGGGCTGGGGCGAACAGACTGATGATGCCCGGGGGCACCCGTTCGGCCTGTGTGTATTGGGCGAGAAAATCGCGCAGAAACATCTCGACCGGGATGGATTCCTGCTCCATGCGATCGCGCCGGTTGAGCGACAACACGTCCTCCACCAGTCCGTTTAGCCGCTTGCAGTTGTCGTCGATGATGCGCGTGAGCCTGGCCATGGTCGGCGTCGAGGGCTCCTCCCCGAGCAGGGCCGCCGCCTGCTGGATGGCCGCCAGGGGGTTGCGGATCTCGTGCGCCAGATTGGCGGTGAGCCGGCCTAAGGCGGCCAGCTTCATGTTCTGCGCCTCGCGTTCCAGCTCGGTCATGTCCTGAAGCAGGATCAAGGCACCGGCGGTCCGCGTCGGCTCCAGTTCGATGAAGCGGGCGCGCAGCCTGCGCCCCTCGCCGCCGGTTGTGAGCGGGGTCTCGGGAGTGGTGCCGCTGGTGCGCCAGGATTGCCAGAGCAGGGCTAAGGCGGGGGAACAATGGGTTAGGCCTGCGTGCGGGAAGATCCGGCTATTGAGCAGCTGCTCGGCGCGTGCGTTGTACTGCAGGATCTCGCCCCTGGCGTCCACCACCAGGATGCCGTCCTGCAGTTCCTGGATGACCCATTCGTTGATGCGCGCCAGACTCTCCGCCTGGGTGGCCTTCTCGCCGGCAAGCTGGGCCGAGCTGAGGGCACCCTTGGCGAGCACGTGCGAAAACCCGGAGACCGTGAAAAAACCGACGGCCAGCAGCCCGGCACGCATGAAGCCGTCACCCCCCCCCTGCCAGAGCGTAGCCTGCAAAGTCTGTTCCACCAGTATCGCCAGGGTCCCCAGGGCGGCAAGCAGCAAGACCATGCGCGCCTGCGGATGCATACCCGCGGCAGCCATGGAGACGATGAGCAGCAGCCCGATCCCGCTCGCATTTCCGCCCGACAAGCCCATCAGGCAGGTGATGAAGACCACGTCCGTGACTACGTGCAGCAACAACTGGGGCTCGAAGGCCGGCCGCCGTGCGGCCAGTATCCGGCCGAGTGCCCAGGTCACCAGACCATAGAGCAGGCCGGATAGCATCAGCCAGCGCGGATCGGCCTCCTGCAGGTGGGTGCCATGGACGTAGAACGGGGCCAGCAGGAAGAACAGGGCGAGGAAGCCGCGGAAGCGGTTCAGGTGATGCAGGGAGCGCCAGAAACTGTCGGGATAGTCCGCGATCCCGAGCGCAAGACTCGCCATCAGGCCCCGTTCTGGCGGCGGTGTTCCTCGCCGCAGTAGAAGCGGCCCCGACTTAAGATGGCCTCGGAGCGGGGCAGGTTCACGCCGCAGACATGGCAGCGCACCATGTCCTCGACCTTGGCTTCACCGCGCTTCGCCCTGGGCAGCGCGCTGCGCCGGGCGGCGCGCTGCATGAGCAGGACGACGACCACGACGACGGCGATGACCAGCAACCACTTAACCACGATCCAGCCCGTTTTTGTGGGTGTCGTTGATGCGCAGCAGCAGTTGCTTGAAGGGCAAATCGGGACCGTAACGGTTCAATACCTGCATGTAGGGCAGGTCCTTACCGGTGGGGAACTGATAGGTGTCGGCCACCATCTCGTCGTACATCTTGCGCAACACGCTATCCAGGAGATCGAGCAGGCCGGAGAAGCGCTCCATGTACTCGGGTTCGTACTCGATGCTGGCGCGCATCTCGTCCACCTCGTAGACCGCCTGGTGCACCAGATCCACGTACTCGTCATAGGTCGTCGGTTTTTTCATCGTGGAGAGGTAGGGTTGTCGGGTAGCGCAACTATACCCTTCCCGGAGGCGATTTCCGACCCACCGGGGTGGTCGTTCGGCGTTGCCAGCGTCCTCACTCGCCCTTGAGCCGCAGCCTTGAAGCCTCGGCAACACGCCCGTAACCGCTCTCCCCGCCTGCCTCCTTGTTAAGCCGGCGCAGGGGTTTTAGACACGCGGTCTTACCCTCACGCCGCAAGCCAAGGGGCGGGTGGAGCGACTCTTTCAGACCTTGCAGGA
>DAITOH010000018.1:0-14477 GCA_036834225.1 Thiobacillaceae bacterium
CTTAGTGTCGATGCCACGGCCCTAGCGATTTACCGCTCCGGTCAGCGCTCGCAGCCTTCTTGCCGCCGCCACCATGTTGCCCAAGGCCGCCTCGGTCTCCGGCCAGCCGCGGGTTTTCAACCCGCAGTCCGGATTGACCCACAAGCGTTCCGGCGGGATGCGGGCAGCGGCCTTTTCCATCAGCCTCACCATGGCATCCACCTCGGGCACGTTGGGGGAATGGATGTCGTACACGCCTGGGCCGATCTCGTTGGGGTAATCGAAACCGGCGAAGGCCGCAAGCAACTCCATGTTAGATCGCGCCGTCTCGATGGTGATGACGTCGGCGTCCAGATCGGCGATGGCGGCGATGATGTCGTTGAATTCCGAGTAGCACATGTGGGTATGGATCTGGGTTGCGTCCGCCACCCCGGAAGTTGCCAGCCGGAAGGCCTGCACTGCCCAGGCGAGATAGGCCGGGCGCTGCTTTTCGCGTAGCGGCAGGGCCTCGCGGAAGGCCGGTTCGTCCACTTGGATGACACCGATGCCTGCGGCTTCAAGGTCGCGGATTTCATCGCGCAGGGCCAGCGCGATCTGCAAGGCGGTGTCGCGCCAGGGCTGGTCATCGCGCACGAAGGCCCATTTCAATAGGGTGATGGGGCCGGTGAGCATGCCCTTCATGGGCTTGGCCGTGAGCGACTGGGCATAGGTGCTCCAAGCCACGGTCATGGCCGCCGGGCGGGACACGTCGCCGTAGATGATGGGCGGTTTAACACAACGCGAACCATAAGACTGCACCCAGCCGTGGTCGGTGCAAGCGTAGCCGTCCAATTGCTCGCCAAAGTACTCCACCATGTCGTTGCGTTCCGCCTCGCCATGTACCAGCACGTCCAAGCCCAGGCGTTCTTGGACCTCGACGGCGTGGCGGATTTCGGCACGCATCCTGTCCTCGTACTCGGCCCGGGTGATGCGCCCGGCCTTGAAGTCGCGCCGGGCGGCGCGGATGTCGGCGGTCTGGGGGAAGGAGCCGATGGTGGTGGTCGGGTAGAGGGGCAACTTGAGCCTTGCGCGCTGCACCACCGCCCGCTGGGCGTAGGGCGTGGCGCGGCGGCTGTCCTCCGGCTTGATGGCGGCAAGCCGCGCACGCACGGCGGGATTCACCACCCGCGCGGAACCCCGGCGCGCGGCCAGGGCGGCGCGGTTGTCGGCCAGCTCGCCGCGCACTGCGTCCCGGCCCTGGTCAAGGGCGCGGCCCAGGGTCGCCAGTTCGTCTAGCTTCTGCTTAGCGAAGGCCAGCCAGGACCTGATCTGCGGATCAAGACCGGTCTCTGCCGCCAAATCCAGCGGCACGTGCAGCAGGGAGCAGGAAGGCGCCAGCCACAGCCGCTCGCCCAGCCTGTCGTGTATGGGCTCCAACCGATCCAGGATGGCGTCCAGGTCGGCGCGCCAGACGTTGCGGCCGTCGATACAGCCGACCGACAGCACCTTGGTCGCCGGCAGCCAGTCGGCGGCCTGAATCAATTCGTCCGGCGCGCTCACCGCATCCACGTGCAAGCCTGCCACGGGCAGCTTGACGGCGGTGAGCAGGTTGTCTTCCAGGCCGCCGAAATAGGTGGCCACCAGGATCTTCGGGCCGGCACCCTGAAGCACGTGATAGGCCCGCTCGAAGGCGCGCCGCCATTCGGGCGGCAGGTCCAAAACCAGGATGGGTTCATCCAGTTGCGCCCACGCTACACCCTGTTTGGCCAGGCGCGCCAAGATCTGGCCATACACCGGCACCAGGGCATCCAACAGGTCAAGTTTGGCGAAATCGCCCTGGGCCTTGGCCAGCCACAACCAGGTGAGCGGCCCCACCAGCACCGCCTTGGGAGTGTGGCCCAGGCCCTTGGCCTCCTCCACCTGCTCGAACAGGTCGTGGCGCGCCAGGGCGAAGGCCTGCCCCGGCGAAAGTTCCGGTACCAAGAAGTGGTAGTTGGTGTCGAACCACTTGGTCATCTCGCAGGCGGAGGCGGGCGTGCCGGTGGGCGCCCTGCCCCTGGCCATGCGGAAATAGGTATCCAGGTCCACCTCGCCCCCCGACCAAGCAAACCTTGGCGGCACCGCGCCCAGGCGCGCACTCATGTCCAGCACATGGTCATAGAGGGAGAAATCCCCCACCGTCACGAAGCGGCAGCCGGCCGCCGCCTGCAGGGCCCAGTGGCGCTCGCGCAAGTCACGGGCCACGGCGAGCAGTTCATCGGCGCTGCGCTCGCCCCGCCAATAGCCTTCCAGCGCCCATTTGAGTTCACGCTGGGCGCCCATGCGCGGCATGCCCAGTACATGCAGAGTGGTCATGGATGTTCTCCTGTCGAAATCGAAGGCCCAGATTTTGCCCACGCGTGCATAATGAGCTCAAACGAGATATTTTCAGGATTGCATGAGGTACGCTCATGATTGATCTGCGCCACCTGCACACCCTCGCTGCCGTGGCAGAGACCGGCAGCCTGAGGGCGGCGGCCGAACGACTGCACCTGACCCAGTCCGCGCTGTCGCACCAGCTTAAGGACCTGGAGGCGCGCCTAGGTTTAGCCGTCCTGGACCGCTCCAGCCGGCCGCCCAGGCCTACCCAGGCAGGCAGGCGGCTGATAGAGCTGGCCGGCCGCGTCCTGCCGGAAGTGGATGCAGCCTTGCAGAGCCTGCGCTGCCTTGCGCGCGGTGAGGCGGGACGGCTACGCATCGCCTCCGAGTGTCACAGTTGTCTCGAATGGCTGCTGCCCCGGTTGCGCGCCTACCGCGAGCGCTTTCCAGGCGTGGAACTAGACGTGGTGCTGTCCGCCAGTCTCGACCCCATGCCACGTCTCATGGATGGAGTCTTGGACGTGGTGCTCACGCCGGACCGCCGCGAACTGCCGGGACTGGTGTGGAATCGTCTATTCGACTATGAGATGCGGTTGGTGGTGGCCGCAGGGCATCCCCTCGCAGAACGGGCGTTCGTGACCGCAGAGGACCTCGCGCGGGAGACCCTGCTCACCTATCCGGTGGAGCGCGGCCGGCTGGATGTCTTCAGTCGCTTTCTCTGGCCGGCCGGGGTGGAGCCAGCGCGGGTGCGCCACGTGGAATCCACCGCCTTGCTGATCGAGCTGACAGACCTGGGGCAGGGCGTGGCGGTCCTGCCGGAGTGGGCCTGCACGACCGCCCGCCGCGAGGGACGCATCGCCACGCCGAGACTGGGAAAAACGGGCCTATCCAGTTGTCTATGGGCCTGCGCGCGAAAGGCAGAGGCCGATTTGCCCCATATCGAAGGCTTCCTGGAGGTCGCACTGACGTGTTGACACGTCGGCCCCGGCAACGATCGACCCCCATCCTACGCTAGGCGCAGCCGTCGAAGCTGAAAACCGCTGTTGACCGCTTCGATGAGTTCGTAGCATGTTGTACACATCGTGTTTTCAGCCCAGATTGTCCATACGGACGCGGGTCTCCACCATCCGGGCCGCCCTCGCTTTCCCATCCCACCTTCCCTCGCAGCCAGTATGTCCTTCCTGCCCGAACCGCCCTATCGCCACGACCAGTCCCGCCGCATCGGCATCCTGCTCATCAATCTGGGCACGCCGGAAGCGCCGACGCGCGCCGCACTGCGTTCCTATTTGCGTGAATTCCTCTCCGACCGACGTGTGGTGGAGATCCCGCGGGCGATCTGGTGGCCGATCCTCAATGGCATCATCCTCAATGTCAGGCCGCGGAAATCGGCCAAGAAATATGCCAGCATCTGGACACCGGAAGGCTCCCCCCTGAAGGTGCACACGGCCCGGCAGACTGAGTTGCTGCGCCAGGCCTTGAAGATGCGCACGCATGTGCCACTGGTAGTTGAGTACGCCATGCGCTACGGCCAGCCCTCGGTGGCGGCAGGCTTGGCTAGACTGCGGGAGGAGGGTTGCGACCGGGTGCTGGCCTTGCCCCTCTACCCCCAGTATGCCGGCAGCAGTGCGGGCAGCGCCCTGGATGCGGTCTTCCGTGTCCTGCTTAGGCTGCGCAACATGCCGGAGTTGCGCACCGTGCGCCATTTTCACGATCACCCCGGCTACATCGAAGCGCTGCGTCAGAGCGTGGAGAGCTACTGGGCCGAACACGGCCGACCAGAAATCCTGCTCATGAGCTTTCACGGCGTCCCCCGCCGCACGCTCGATCTGGGCGACCCCTACTACTGCGAGTGTCAGAAGACTGGCCGTCTGCTGGCCGAGGCCCTAGGTCTGGGGCGGGAACAATACCGGGTCACGTTCCAGTCGCGCCTCGGGCGTGCGGAGTGGCTCAAACCCTACACGGCCGAGACCTTAATCGAACTTGGGCGCGCTAGGACGCGCCGCTTGGACGTGATCTGTCCGGGCTTCGTGGCCGACTGCCTGGAGACCCTCGAAGAGATCGCAATGGAAGGCAAGACGACCTTTCTCAACGCCGGCGGCGGGGAGTATCGATACATCCCCGCCCTCAACGAACTACCGGTGTGGATCAACGCCTTGGCCGACCTGACGCTCTCGCACCTGATCGGCTGGCTGCCGGAGAACTGGAACGCGTTGGCGGAACAGGAGGCAGCGGCGCTAAGACTTAAGCGGGCACGCGCCCTGGGAGCAAAGAACTAGTCTGCAGACCGCATGAATATTAGAGTTTGCTTGTTGACTTGTATGTGTTCCTCATGCAGATTCGCCAGCGTGCTCGGTCGTGCCTGATGCAAACCTACCGGGCAAACTCAAGCCGGCGGCTCATCGCCGCTTTGTTTTATGGAGGTTGTTTTATGGAGGAGTACATGAACAGGATCCTGATTGCAGGCTTGCTCGGTGCCGGCCTTCTGGGCGCGGCCGGGACCGTCGTGGCGTCCGATGCCCACACCCGCGTCATTGCTAGCACCTGCCTGTCCTGCCACGGCGCCGACGGCAAGAGCAAGTCGGCAATGCCGTCCTTAGCCGGCATCGACAAGACCTACTTCGTCACCCAGATGAAGGCCTTCAAGTCCGGGGAGCGTCCGGCCTCGGTGATGCATCGCCACGCCCCGGGTTACACCGATCAGGAGTATGAAAAGATGGGCGAATACTTCGCCGCCATGAAATAACACCGGATAACAGCACCTGATCGAGGAGAGCGCATATGAACTTCAAACGTCGTGATTTCCTGACCGCCGGCGCGGCCATCACCGTAGCCAGCACCCTGCCCGGCTACGCCAGCGTGGGCGGTAGCGGCGCCCCGCACGTGGTGGTGGTGGGCGCCGGCTTCGGTGGCTCCACCTGTGCCAAGTACATCCGCAAGTGGGACCCCAAGATCAAGGTCACCATGATCGAGCCGAACGACAAGTTCATCTCCTGCCCCATCTCGAACTGGGTGCTAGGGGGAATGAAGACCATGGCCGACATCACCCACAGTTACGACACCCTGATGAAGAAGTACAACATCAACTGGGTCAAGGACAGGGTGGTGGGCATCGACGTGGACAAGCGCACGGTCAGAACCGCCGGCGGCCAGACCATTGCCTATGACCGCTTGGTCCTAGCGCCGGGCGTGGAGGTACGCACCGATACCGTGGAGGGCTACAAGGAGGCCGCCGCCGCACAGAAGGTGGTGCATGCCTGGAAGGCCGGCCCAGAGACGGCCTTGCTGCGCCGGCAGCTCGAGGCGATGCCAGACGGCGGCGTGTTCGTCATGTCCTTGCCCAAGGTCCCTTATCGCTGCCCGCCCGGCCCCTATGAACGCGCCTGCCTGGTGGCCGCCTACTTCAAAAAGCACAAGCCCAAGTCCAAGATCATCCTGCTCGACAGCAACCCGGACGTGACCTCCAAACCAGCCCTGTTCAAGTGGGCGTGGAAGACCTATTACGACGGCATGATCGACTACCGCCCCAACAACGCGCCGAAGAAGGTCGATCACAAGACCATGACGGTCTCGACCGAGTTCGACGACGTCAAGGGCGACGTGCTCAACGTCGTCCCGGCACAACGCGCCGGCGAGGTCACTGCCCTGGCCGGTGCGCGCAATGACAGCAACAAGGACTGGTGTGTGGTCGACTTCGTCAGCTTCGAGTCCACCGCCGCCAAGAACGTGCACATCATCGGCGACTCCGTGCTGTCCAACCTTCCCAAGTCCGGCCACATGGCCACTAACCACGCCAAGGTCTGCGCCAGCGCCATCGTCGAGCTGCTCAACGGCCGCCAGCCAACGCCGACTCCCGTGGTGACCAACACCTGTTACAGCGCGGTGTCGGAGACCACCGCGGGCCACGTCGCCACCGTGTTCCGCTACAACCCCGAGAAGAAACAGTGGGATGCGCAACCCGGCGGCGGCGTAAGTTCCCAAGGTGACGAGATCAACCACATCTTCAACTGGGCTTGGGCGGAGTCCATCTGGGCGGAAGTGCTCACTTAAGCCGGGGGCGCAGGCATCCGCATCGGGGCCCCGCGGGCCCCTTTTCATTTCGACACCGAAGCGGTGGCGTACTTGCGGATGAGGCCCACGACCACGCCGAAGATCTCCAGGCTGCCGCGCGGACGGATGACGGGGTAGGCGGGGTTGGCGGGCTTGAGGACATAGGCGCCCTGCTCCCTGGCCAGGTACTTGAGGGTAAACTCGTCATCGACGACGGCCACCACCAGGTCGCCCTCGCGGGCCTGGTGGCTGCGCTCCACCACGGCGATATCCCCCGGATGGATGCCGGCATCCAGCATGGAGTCGCCCTTCACCCGAACCAGGACGGTGCGGGAGGGGTGTTCGATGAGATATTCGTCCAGGGTCAGGGTGTCCTTGACCGAGTCGTCGGCGGCCTGGGGAGGGCCGGCGCGCACCGATTCGGCCAGCACGCGCTCGAAGAAGCGCGGACCGGGCTTCAGGCGCCGGTCCGGCATGGCTTCCAGATAACCGTTGAGCCGCAAGCGGGCCACCAGGGCGGCGACCGAGGACTTGGACTTAAGCCCCAGCAACTCACCGATGCCGGAATAGGGTGGAAACACCCGGTGGCGGGCGTAATAGTCTTGCAGCTTGGCGAGATAGTCGGTGTCGTTGGACATGGCAGGCATACACGAGAATCAACCTGCCCTGAGTATAGAACGATCGTTCTATGTCGACAAACACCTGCTAATCGAGATAAACAAGGCCGCACCCGGCTTCACTGCAAACCAGATAGCCGCCGCTGTCATACCAGTCCGGCAGCACCCAACGCTCGCAGGCCCGATCGTCGACCATCAGCCGGTGATGGGCGGGGCGGTGGGTGTGACCGTGGATCATGCGCCGCACGCCGTGTTGCCGGAAGGCATTGAGCACGGCCTCGGGGTTGGCGTCCATGATTTCGGGCGGCTTATCGGCCTTGGTCTGCTCACTGCGGCTACGCAACTCCCGCGCCAGGGCGACACGCTCTGGCAGCGGACGGGCGAGAAAGCCGGCCTGCCAGTCGGGATCGCGCACCAGGCGACGGAATTGCTGATAGTCGAGGTCGTCGGTGCACAAGACATCGCCGTGCAGGAGGAGGGTAGGCTGGTCGTATAGATTCACCACGCAGGGCTCCGTCAGCAGGCTGGCCCCCGTGGCGCGGGTGAAGTCCTCCCCCAGGAGAAAGTCCCGATTGCCGTGCATGACGAAGAGGCGCACACCACGCGAGACCAGCTGGTGCAGGGCAGCAGCCACCTGGGCATGAAAGGGATCTGCCAGGGCATCATCGCCCACCCAAGCCTCGAAAAAATCCCCCAGGATGTAGATCGCCTCGGCGGCTGGGGCAATCTCGTCCAGGAAGCGAAAGAAGCGCGCGTTGGCTGCCGGCCGCTCGGCGGTCAGATGCAAATCGGAGATGAACAGGCTCTCAGGTCGCGCCCCACGCCGTCTTGGGGCCGAGTCGGGCCCCTTGGGGGTGGGCTCGCCCGGATTGTTCGGGCCCCCGGGGATATCAACCCTCTCGATCACAGGCAACCGCTACCCGGCCGGCGTGGTGGCGGCCGAACTAGCGGACCTCCACGCGCTCGATGATCACGCTCTCCAGGGGCACGTCCTGGTGGCCTGCGCGCATGCCGGTTCTGACCTTCTTGATCCGATCCACCGTGTCCTGTCCGGCACTCACCCGGCCGAACACGCAATAGCCGTAACCCTGGGCGGTCGGCTCGGTGTAATCCAGGAAAGGGTTGTCCGTGACGTTGATGAAGAACTGGCTGGTGGCTGAGTGGGGATTGGGGGTGCGCGCCATGGCGATGGTGTAGGCGGTGTTCTTCAGGCCATTGTCGGCCTCGTTCTGGATCGGTGCGCGGGTCGGTTTCTGCTGCATGTCCTCGGTGAATCCGCCACCCTGGATCATGAAGTCGTCGATGACGCGGTGGAAGATGGTCCCATCGTAGTACCCGTCGTTGGCATAGCGCAGGAAGTTCGCGACGGTGTTGGGCGCCTTGGCAGCGTCGAGTTCCAGGGTGATGGGACCGAAATTGGTGTGCAGGATGACCATGGCGGATTCCTCGGTGGTGGTCAGCGGCCGCGGGCCGCGAGCTGTGTGTTGGTCGGCAGGTTCTGTTCGAGGGCAATGCGCCATTGGCCGTCATCCAAGCGCCAATACAGGCGCTTCGCCGTGCTATCGCTGAAGCTGTCGCTGCTGTATCCCTGCCTGAAGCTGGTCACCGCCAGCCTGGCATCCGGAAGAAAGACGCTGACATCGGACAGTGCGACGCGGATCCACGCCTTGTTCTCGATGTTGCGGCGCTTGTTCGTAGCCCAGGTCCTATCCAGCATCTCCGGCACGTAGTGGCGCAGGAAGCGCGGGACCTCACGCGTCTCCCAGTCCGTGCGCCAGAGCTCTAGCACGGTGAGGATCTCCTGACGCTGCATCTCCCAGCTGACAGGATCTACCCACTCGATGCGATCGGCGATGATGACCGGCGTCCTGCCGACCTCGATGTAGCGCTCGAGATCGCTCAGATCGGGGTTGGCGAGTACCAGGCAGCCGTCGCTGGCCCGCGGCGGCCTGCTGTAGGTATCGGAGGGGGCGCCGTGGATCCAAATGCCGTGGCCGCTGCGGCCGTGTAGCCGGTCCCACTCGTTCGGATAGTTCAGGGAATAGGCGCCGGCCCCGTAGAAATCAGTCAGGCGCTGGCGCGGCAGATGCTGCGAGATGGTGTAGACCCCCACCGGGGTCTTCTTGTCGCCCTCGACCCGCTTGTCGGTACCGTTACGGCCGATGGTCATGTAATAGTCCCGCACCAGGCGGGGCACGCCGTTGACGTTCTCGAACACATACAGACGTGCACGACCGGCGTCCGCCAGCAGGGCATACCTGTGTTCGGGCGCCAGTTGTAGCAACTGTTTGGGCAGGCGGCCCTCCTCGGGCCGATCGAGATAGCGCAACAGCCTGACCCGTGCCTCCTCGCGCAGATCGGTCAGGGAGGCAGGCGAGGTCCTCGGGGCCTCGCCCATGGTGGACAGCGGCCGGGCGCGGGCGAGGAGGAGATCACCGCGGATCAAGTGGGCCAGCCTGAAATCGGGGCGGATCGAGATCAACTGGTTGACGTTGTTGAGCGCCCTGTCCAATCGGCTCGCGCGGATCTCCTGCAGGGTCTTGGCCAGGAGGGCGTCCGGCGAGGGGGATCGGTTGTAGGTGTCAGCGGCGGCGAGCCGGATCGCGCCCTCGTCGGCTAAAGCGGGCCAGGCTAGGACAAGCGGGAAGAGCAGGGCTAGGAGACGATGCCAGACCGGGGTGATCATGCCCTCAGAGCCCCCTCTCCCTGACGATCTTCCACTTCCCCTCCTGCAATTCCAGGTCCAGGATCTTGTTGTAGGTGCCCTTCAGGTGGTTTGCCTCGTAGCGCTGCCGGAATCGGGCCTGGGCCTTGTCGCCCTTGACCTCGACGCGCAGGTCGCTGACCTCGACCTTGATCTGTTTCGGGGTCTGGATGCGCCGGTTGCGCTCTGCCTCCCATGCGGCCCGATCCAGCCCGCGTGGCGGCATGAAGTTGCCCGCGTAATAGGCCAGATAGGCTGGCACATCCTGCCGGCTCCACGCCAGTGCCCAATCGCGTATCGTCTGCTCAATCGCAGTCCTGGGCTCGGCCGGCGTTGGGGCAGGCACAGGAGGGGATGCGGTGGCCCTGCTGACAGCGGCTTGTTCGGGTCGTGGCCGGGGCGGGGCCTCCTCTGCCCGAGTCGCCCCGGCATCGACTTGAGGGCCGGGTACGGAGGCCGGTACTGCCACCGCCCTGCCCTTGGCGGGCACGGCAGGGTCGGGGCCGGCCATGGCGGCGTCCCGCCTAGGCGCGGCAGCGGTCTGGACTGCAGACGGGGTCCTGACCGGCGTTTTGACCGGAACCTGAGCCGCAGCAGGTCTGACCGCTTCGGCCTTGGCAGCATCGGAACCGCGTGCCGGGCTGAACAACTCCCTGATCAGTGCCAGCTTGGTCTGGGTCTGGGCCGAGATGTTGGACTTGTCGAGCCGCAGGGCCTTGTCATAGGCCAGCGAGGCCATCTTGGCATAGATGTCCCCAAGGTTCTCGTGCGCCGTGGCGTAACTCGGATGTGTGCGAATGGCCTGCTCTAGGCTCTGCTTTGCACGCTCATACTGACCTTGGGCGGCATAGAGCACGGCCAGATTGTTGTACGGCTCCGGCAGTTGCGGATAGTCGGCGGTGAGGTCGGAGTAGACCTTGATCGCCTCCTGATAGCGATTGAGCTCAGTCAGGATCAGCCCTTTCAGGAAACGCCCCTGGGCATCCTTGGGGTTGGCGGCCAGATAGGCGTCGATCCGGGTGAGGGCATCGGCATGTCGTCCCTGACGGAACAATTGGCTTGCAACCTGCATGCCATCGGTATTGGCGAAGGCCAGCACGGGCAGCAGGACGAGGAGGACGAGGGTGAATCGGTTGATGGGCATTGGTGCTATACTTTTGACTGCGTCATACGGTTGGTGACCGCACCAATTCTACACCACAGTCCGATACTCCTGTAGCGATTCGCCTTCGCGCGCACCCGACCCATGAGCGGTAGCGCCCCGGTCCGGCATTTCATCCGCACCATCATCGACAACGACCTGTCCAGCGGCAAGCACTCGACCGTCGTCACCCGCTTTCCGCCGGAGCCCAACGGTTACCTGCACATCGGCCACGCCAAGTCCATCTGCCTCAACTTCGGCCTGGCCCTGGATTATGGCGGCAGATGCAATCTGCGCTTCGACGACACCAACCCGGAGAAGGAAACGATCGAGTACGCCGAGGCGATCCAGGAGGATGTGCTCTGGCTGGGCTTCCAATGGGATGGCCCGGTGCGCTGGGCGTCGGACTATTTCCCCCAGCTCTACGACTATGCCGAGGAGCTGATCAGCAAAGGATTGGCCTACGTCGACGACCTCAGTCCGGAGCAGATGCGCGAATATCGCGGCACTCTCACCGAACCGGGACGCGACAGTCCTTGGCGCGGGCGCAGCGTGGAGGAAAACCTCGACCTATTCCGGCGCATGCGCGCCGGCGAGTTCCCAGACGGCTCGCGCACCCTGCGCGCCAAGATCGACATGGCCAGCCCCAACATCAACATGCGCGATCCGGTGCTCTACCGCATCAAGCGCGCGCGCCACATCCGCACGGGTGACGACTGGGTGATCTATCCGACGTACGACTACACCCACTGCATCTGCGACGCCCTGGAAGGCATCACGCATTCGTTGTGCACGCTGGAGTTCGAGGACCACCGTCCCCTCTACGACTGGGTGCTAAACAACATCAGCATTACCCATCACCCGCGGCAGATCGAGTTCTCGCGCCTAGAGATGCATCACACCGTGACTAGCAAGCGCAAACTCAACCAGCTGGTCGCCGAGGGCCGGGTGGCCGGCTGGGACGACCCGCGCATGCCCACCATCCGCGGCATGCGCCGGCGCGGTTATACCGCCGAGGGCATACGCGAATTCGCGAGGCGGATCGGCATCTCCAAGTCCGAGAACATCGTCGACCTCTCCGTCCTGGAGGGCTGCATCCGCGAGGATCTGGAGGCCAAGGCGCCGCGAGTCATGGCGGTGATCCGGCCGCTTAAGGTCGTGCTGACCAATTTTCAGGCAGGCGTCAGTGCCAGCCGCGAGGCCGGCTACCACCCCAACCACCCCGAGTTCGGCAGCCGCGAAGTACCCCTCCACAGCGAGATCTGGATCGAGCGCGACGACTTCGCGGAAGACCCGCCACCGGGCTGGCAGCGCCTTGTGCCGGGTGGCGAGGTGCGGCTGCGTTACTCCTATGTCATCCGCTGCGACGAAGTGATCAAGAACGAAGACGGCGACGTGGTCGAACTGCGCTGCAGCATCGACCACGACACGCTCGGAAAAAACCCGCAGGGGCGCAAAGTAAAGGGGGTCATACACTGGGTCTCCGCCCTGCACGCCTTGCCGGCAGAGATCCGCCTCTACGACCGCCTGTTCACCGACCCTCAGCCGGACGCCCACAAGGACCGTGATTTCCTGGATTTCCTCAATCCCCACTCCTTGGAGATCGTGCAAGGCTGGGTGGAGGCCTGCGTGCGCGACGCCCCTCCGGAGACCCACTACCAGTTCGAGCGCCTAGGTTATTTCTGCACCGATCGTCACGACCACCGGCCCGGCGACCGGCTGGTATTCAACCGCACGGTGAGTCTGAAGGACTCCTGGGCGAAAAAACAGACTGGCCTCTGACGCGAGGAAGAGGCGATGTACGAACGCATCGTGGTAGCCATGGATGGCAGTGAAACGGCGCGACGGGGCCTGGATACCGCCATCCGGCTCGCCCGCGAGGGCAACGGCCGGCTGCTGCTCCTGCACGTCGTGGAGGAACCTCTGCCCCTGGTGATCAACGGGGATTGGACCCTCCCCGTCCTCCCCTTGGAGGCCTATCGTCAAGCCGCAGCCCGCCTGCTGGAGGACGCCTTGGAAGCCTGCCGCGAGGCCGGTGTCACGGCCGACACCCGCCTCCTGGACGCCGCGGGCCGCCGCATCGGCCCCCTGGTCTCGGAGACGGCCGCCGAGTGGCAGGCCGACCTCATCGTGACAGGCACCCACGGTCGACGCGGGCTGGACCGCCTGCTGCTCGGCAGTGTGGCGGAGGGTATCCTGCGCACAGCGCGAACCCCCGTGCTGCTGCTGCCCCCGGCCTAGAGTCCGCCATGCTCACCCTGTACAACTCCCTCACCCGTGCGAAGGAGGTCTTCACACCGATCACGCCGGGCCACGTCCGCATGTATGTCTGCGGCATGACCGTCTACGACTACTGCCACCTGGGCCATGCCCGGGTGCTGGTGGTGTTCGACATGATCGCGCGCTGGCTCAGGGCTTCGGGCTACCAGGTCACCTACGTGCGCAATATCACCGACATCGACGACAAGATCATCAAGCGGGCGCAGGACAACGGCGAGCCTTACTTTGCGCTTACGGACCGCTTCATCCGCGCCATGCACGAGGACGAACGGGCTCTTAACGTCCTGCCACCGGATCGGGAGCCCCGTGCCACGGAGTACGTGGGCAAGATGCTCACCATGATCCAGGCCCTCATCGACCGCGGTCATGCCTATCCGGCCGCCAACGGAGATGTCTATTACGCCGTGCGCAGTTACCCGTCCTATGGTCAACTTTCCGGCAAATCCCTCGAGACGCTGATCGCCGGCGAACGGGTGGAGGTGGATCCGCACAAGCGCGACCCCCTCGACTTCGTACTCTGGAAGGCGGCCAAGCCAGGCGAGCCGTCATGGCCCTCGCCCTGGGGGCCCGGGCGCCCGGGCTGGCACATCGAGTGCTCGGCCATGAGCACCGATTTGCTAGGGCCGCATTTCGACATCCACGGTGGCGGCCAGGACCTGCAGTTCCCCCACCATGAGAACGAGATTGCCCAATCCGAAGGCGCGCATGGCTGCAAGTACGTCAACTACTGGCTGCACAACGGCTTTGTGCGCGTCGACAACGAGAAGATGTCCAAGAGCCTGGGCAATTTCTTCACCATCCGCGAGGTGCTGGCCAAATACGACGCCGAGGTCGTGCGCTTCTTCATCCTGCGTGCCCACTACCGCAGCCCGCTGAATTATTCCGACCAGCATCTGGACGATGCCAAGGGCGCACTGACGCGACTCTATACCGCACTGCGCGGACTGGGGCCGGTGGCGGCGGCGATCGACTGGCACTCGCCCTATGCCAGCCGCTTCAAGGCGGCCATGGACGACGACTTCAACACGCCGGAGGCAATCGCCGTGCTGTTCGAACTCGCCAACGAGGTCAACAAGACGCGAGCGCCCGAGCTGGCCGGGGCGCTGAAGGCATTGGGCGGCGTGCTCGGCCTGTTGCAACGAGCCCCTGACGACTTCCTGCAGGCTTCCGGCACTGCGAGCGACAAGGATTACCCCGAGGCGCGCATCGAGGCCCTGATCCGGGAGCGTCTTGAAGCGCGACGGGCCAGGGATTTCGAGCGGGCAGACGCCATCCGCGACGAACTCAGGGCGGCCGGCATCCTGCTCGAGGACACCCCCCAGGGCACCACCTGGCGGCGAAACTGACTACCGGTCGTGCACAGACTCGCCGG
>DAITOH010000019.1:0-14228 GCA_036834225.1 Thiobacillaceae bacterium
TGTATATTATGTCAAATGTCTTGTGTACGCAGTCTGGGTGAAACGCTGGCATGCGTCTGCCACTCACCTTCTGAAGATCCACAGGATCAGCGTGAGGATGACCGAGACCAGCAGACTGCTGGTGAGCGGGAAGTAGAACTGGTAGCCCTTGCGTTCGATGCGGATGTCGCCTGGCAGGTTACCGAGGCCCAGTTTGGAGAGGATGGGCCACAGCAGACCGAAGCCGATCAGGACGATGCCCAGGGTGATCAGCCACTTGGCCATGTCAGTTCCGCACGGCCGCCCCGAAGGAACTGATCTCCCCCTCGGGGGGCGATGAGCGTAGCGAGTCAGGGGGCCGTTTCATACTGGGTAGGGTTAACATCCGCGCGGTTTGCCGGGCGGACAGGCAGGCTGTCTCGTGTGTGTCTCTTCAGCCGCGGGATTATGGCGCAGGCGATAGGGGTGCAGGCTCTTGCTATGCCGTGCAGGGTGGCCGGGGCGCCTGCCATCGGCCGGCGCCGATAGACCCAGGCCGCACCATTCCAGCAACTGCTCGACCTCTTTAGCACTGAGATCCTGCAACATGCCCCGCTTGAGACGGGGGGGCATGGCGATGGGGCCGAAGCGCACCCGGATGAGACGACTGACTGTGAGCCCCAGGGCCTCGAACAGACGCCGCACCTCACGGTTGCGCCCCTCCTTGAGGACCAGTCGGTACCAATGGTTGGCGCCCTCTCCGCCGGCAGGGACGATGCTGTCCACACGCGCGATACCATCATCGAGTTCAATACCAGACAACAGTCTGTCCGTCTGTTTACGGTCCAATTCGCCCAGGATGCGTACGGCATACTCACGTTCCACCTCGTAGCGCGGGTGCGACAGGCGATTGGCCAGTTCACCGTGGGTGGTGAAGACGAGCAGGCCCTCGGTGTTGTAATCGAGGCGCCCCACCGATATCCAGCGCTGCCCCTTCAGACGTGGCAAGCGGTCGAACACCGATGGACGCCCTTCCGGGTCGTCCCGGGAGACGATCTCGCCTTCGGGCTTGTGGTACATCAACACCCGCGGCAGGGTCTTCTGCCAGGGCAGGTGAACGACACGGCCATGCACACGGATGATATCCGCGGGTTTGACCCGGTCGCCCACCTGTGCGGTTTGGCCGTTGATGCTGACTGCACCGGCGGCGATCAGCGCCTCCATCTCGCGGCGGGATCCGAACCCGGCCGCGGCTAACATCTTGTGCAGCTTTTCGCTCTGGGCCTCCAACTCGTCCGGCATCACCTTGAGGGGGCGGCCGTAGTAGGAAAATCGCGGCATGATGATTTCTAGGTGGGTGTTCCGGTATGCGGATCGATTGCCGCTGCTGGCAACAGTTCCTCGCGGCTGACTTGCGGCAGGGGGGGCAGCTCAGACAGGGCGCGCAGATTGAGGTCGCTGAGAAAGCGCCTGGTGGTGGCATAAAGTGCGGGCCGGCCCGGCACGTCACGGTGGCCAACGGTCTCGATCCAGCCGCGCTCCTCCAAGGTCCTGATGATCTGGCTGCTGACCGTGACACCCCTGATCTCCTCGATGTCCCCGCGCGTGACGGGCTGACGATAGGCAATGATGGCCAGCGTCTCCAGGGTGGCGCGCGAGTATCTCGGGGGCTTGTCCGGGTTGAGACGGTCCAGGTAGACCTGATACTCGGGTCGGGTCTGGAAACGCCAGCCCTCTGCGACCAGGACAAGCTCCACCCCTCTGCCCTCCCAGTCCTGCCGCAGTTCGTCGAGGGCCTTGCGCAGGAGATCGGGGTTTAGCTCGTCCTGGAAGACCCTGCGCAACTCGGCCGTGGGCAGGGGTTGTGATTGGGCGAGGAGCACCGTCTCCAGGACACGCTTGACGTCGGTCAGGCTATTGAGGGCGATCGACATGGATCAGGCGTGCATAGATGGGGGCGAAGGGTGCAGTCTGCACGATCTCCACCAGACGTTCACGCGCGAGTTCCAGGATGGCGAGGAAGGTGACCACCAGCTCGGCCCGGCCACCGGACCTCGGGAACAGCTCGCCGAACGGCGTGTAACAATGTTCCCGCAGTGTCCTCAGGATGCGGCTCATGTGCTCGCGCACGGAGAGCTCCTGACGCGTGACCCGGTGATGTCGTGTCAGGCTAGCCCGCCTGAGGATGTCTCCCCAGGCCGCGAGCAGGTCCTCCGGTCTGACCTGTGGCAGACGCTGTACAGCTAGCTTCTCGATCCAGACCGACACCGGCTGGAAATCCCGGCCCGACTGCGGCATGACCTCCAGTTCGCGTGCGACCTGTCGGATCTGCTCGTATTCCAGCAGTCGCCGCACCAGTTCGGCGCGCGGGTCGGTATCTCCCCCCTCCTCCGCCTTTTCTGGACGCGGCAGCAGCATGCGGGACTTGATCTCGATGAGCATGGCGGCCATCACCAGGTACTCGGCCGCGAGTTCCAGCCGGTGTGCGCGCATGGCCTCGATATAGCCCATGTATTGACGGGTGAGCTCGGCCATGGGGATATCGAGGACATCGATATTGTTGCGCCGGATCAGCCACAGCAGCAGATCCAGGGGGCCTTCGAAGGCCTCCAGGATGACCTCCAGGGCATCCGGGGGGATGTAGAGGTCCTGCGGCAGCTCTTTCCAGTCCTCGCCGAGGACACGTGCACGGGGTAGCGCTTCCGCGGCCGGCACGGCACCGGAAGGGTCTGCAGCCTGTTCGAGCATAGTTCGCCAGAGACCCGTAAGTGGCAATCAAGTTGCGAACACCAACCGGGCCACCTCCCGGTAATGCTTGACGAAATGCACCTTAAGTCCGGCCTTGACGTATTCAGGCAGGCGGTCGTAGTCGGGCTTGTTGGCGGCGGGCAGAATCAGCTCGCGGATGTTGACCCGCTTGGCGGCGATGACCTTCTCGCGTATGCCGCCCACCGGCAAGACCTGCCCGGTGAGGGTCAGCTCGCCGGTCATGGCCAGGGGCCGGTGCAGCTTCTCGTTGCGCGCCAGCGACAGCAGCGCCGTGGCCATGGTGATGCCGGCGCTGGGACCATCCTTGGGCGTGGCCCCTTCCGGCACATGCAGGTGCACGAAGGCCTGATCGAAAAAGCCGGGGTCGCCCTTGTAGGGCTTAAGGTGGCTGGCGATGTAGCTGTAGGCGATCTCCGCCGATTCCTTCATCACCTCGCCCAGCTTGCCGGTGAGCTTGAAGCCGCGGTTTAGGGTGTGCACCTTGGTCGCCTCGATGGTGAGCGTGGCCCCGCCCAGCGGCGTCCAGGCCAGACCCGTGACCACCCCCACGCCCGTGGCCGGCCGCTCCGGCAGGTGCGGTGGCTGGTCCATGTAGGCCTCGACGTCATCGGCGCTGACATGCAGCCGCTGTGCCTCCCCGCGCACGATCCTGACCACGGCCTTGCGCACCACGCGGCCTAGGGCCTGTTCCAGCTGGCGCACCCCGGCCTCGCGGGCATAGCCTTCGATGATACGGCGGATGGCGGCCTCGGTGATGGAGACCTGACCGCGCCTGAGCCCGGCCTTCTTGAGCTGCTTAGGCCACAGGTGATGCCGGGCGATGGCCAGCTTCTCCTCGGTAAGATAGCCGGCCAGGCGGATCACTTCCATGCGGTCCAAAAGCGGTGCCGGGATGCTGTCGAGCTGGTTGGCGGTACAGATGAACAACACCTTGGACAGGTCAAAGCGCACGTCGAGGTAGTGGTCCAGGAATTCGGCGTTCTGCTCTGGGTCCAGTACCTCTAGCAGGGCGCTGGCCGGGTCGCCGTGGTAGGAGGCACCGATCTTGTCCACCTCGTCTAGCATGATGACCGGGTTTTGCGACTCCGCCTCCTTGATGGCCTGGATGAACTTGCCCGGCATGGCACCGATGTAGGTGCGCCGATGGCCCTTGATCTCCGCCTCGTCGCGCATGCCGCCCACCGAAAAGCGATAAAACTTCCGCCCCAAGGCACGCGCTATCGAGCGGCCGATGGAGGTCTTGCCCACGCCGGGCGGCCCGACCAGCAGCAGGATGGAGCCGGCCACCTCCCCTTTCATCGCCCCCACGGCCAGGAATTCGACGATACGTTCCTTCACATCGTCCAGACCGTCGTGGTCCTGGTCCAGGACCTTGCGGGCGCGGGCGAGGTCCAGCTTGTCCTTGGTGTGCCGGCCCCAGGGCAGGCTGGTGAGCCAGTCCAGATAGTTGCGGGTGACGGTGTATTCCGGTGAGCCGTGCTCCAGTGCCGCGAGCTTGTTCATCTCCTCGGCGAGCTTCTTCTCCGCATGCGGCGGCAGCTTGAGCTTCCGGCTACGCTCCTGGTAGCGCTCTAAGTCCGCCGTGCGGTCGTCCTTGGCGATGCCCAGCTCCTTCTGGATGGCCTTAAGCTGCTCACGCAGGAAGAACTCGCGCTGCTGGCGCGTCATCTTCTCCTCGATCTGGGCGCGGATCTTGGTCTGCAGCCGGGCGACCTCCTGCTCCTTCTTGATCAGCACCAGCACCTTTTCCATGCGGCGGCGCAGATTGAAGGCTTCGAGCACCTCCTGCAGCTTGTCTTTCGGCGCGGTGGTGAGGCTGGCGGCGAAGTCGGTGAGCGGCGAGGGTTCGTTGGGCGAGAAGCGGTTGAGGAAGAACTTGAGTTCCTCGGAGTACAGCGGGTTGAGCGGCAGCAGCTCCTTGATGGCATTGATGATCGCCAGGGCATAGGCCTTGATCTCCTCGCTGCTGGCATCCGGGCGGCTTTCGCCGGGGTATTCGACGCGGGCGAAGAAGGGCGGCTTGCCGGAGATCCACTCAATGATGCGGAAGCGAGTGATGCCCTCAGCGATGAACTGGATCTTGCTGTCCGAGCGCATGGGATGATGCATGCGCACGAGGGTGCCGACGCTGTAGAAATCCTCCGGGCGAGCGTCGTCCGACTTGTCCCCCCGCACCAGGACCAGACCGACCAGATGATGCGGGGTGTCGCCGATGCGTTTGACCGTCTCCATCCACGGCCCCTCGTTCATCAAGAGCGGTAGCGACTGGGCCGGAAAGAAGGGCTTTTCCGTCATCGGCAGCAGGTGGATGGCGGTCGGCCAGGTTTGGGCCGGCAGATGGGTTCCGCCGGCTTCATCCTGGGGGATGTCGGCAGACTCGATAAGTTCGCCTTCGATGGGCTGAGGGTGTTCGGTCATGTTTCTGCCACAGGCCAGATCATGACCAGTTGGTATGGCCTTGGCAGGGCAATTTCAAGTGAGCGGAGTAAGCGCGCTCAGAGCTGGGATAAGCCCATGGCCTCGCGCACATCACGCATCGTCTCGCGTGCCAGATCGCGCGCCTTTTCGCAGCCGTCGGCAATGATGTTGCGTACTGTGTCGAGATCTTCGGTCAGCGCCTTAGCACGCTCCTGGATGGGGGCCAGCTCCTGGAGCACCGCGTCGATCACCGGCTGCTTGCACTCGATGCAGCCGATCGCCGCCGTAGTGCAGCCCTGGCGCACCCACTGTTTCTGCGCTTCGCCGGCATAGACCTGATGCAACTGCCAGACTGGACACTTGTCCGGGTCGCCCGGATCGGTGCGACGGATGCGGGCCGGATCGGTTGGCATGGTGCGGATCTTCTTGCTCACCAGCTGTGGATCCTCACGCAGGGCGATGGTGTTGTTGTAGGACTTGGACATCTTCTGTCCGTCCAGGCCGGGCATGCGGGCCGAAGGTGTCAGCAGCGCCTCCGGTTCGGTGAGGATCATCCTGCCGCCGCCCTCCAGATAGCCGTAGAGGCGCTCCATATCGCCCAGACTGAGGTTCTGGGTCTCCGCCAGCAGGGCCCGCGCCGATTCCAACGCATCCTCGTCGCCCTGTTCCTGATAGCGCGTGCGCAATTCTTCGTAGAGCTTGGCCTTCTTGCTCCCAAGTTTCTTGATTGCGGCCTGGGCCTTGTCCTCGTAACCGGGCTCCTTGCCGTAAAGATGATTGAAGCGACGCGCGATCTCGCGGGCGAATTCGATATGTGGCACCTGGTCCTCGCCCACCGGCACCTTGTTGGCCCGGTAGATGAGGATGTCGGCTGACTGTAGCAGCGGATAACCCAAAAAGCCGTAAGTAGACAGGTCACGATCGCTGAGTTTTTCCTGCTGATCCTTATAGGTGGGTACGCGCTCCAGCCAGCCCAGGGGGGTCATCATGGACAGCAGCAGGTGCAACTCGGCGTGCTCAATCACCTGGGACTGGACGAACAGCGTAGCCTTGGAGGGGTCAACGCCAGCGGCCAGCCAGTCGATGACCATCTGCAGGGTATTGTCCTCGATGGAGTGCGGGTCGTCGTAGTGCGTGGTCAGTGCGTGCCAATCGGCGACGAAGAACAGACACTCGTATTCGTGCTGTAGCCGCAGCCAGTTCTTCAGCACCCCGTGATAGTGGCCAAGATGCAAGCTGCCGGTGGGACGCATGCCGGAGAGGACTCGATCGGCGTACATGTCAGGTGTCAGAAGCGAGGTTCAGTTGAGGACGATCTGGATTAAGGCCAGCAGCTCGATGGAATGCAGGCCGAAGACCGCCGAGCACAAGGCGATCACGGCCTGGATCATGGGCCACAGAAAGACCCCGAGCAATCCGGTGAAGATCAGGGCGAGCAGGATGAACAGGCCGTAGGGTTCAACGCGGGCTAGGCCATAAGCCAGACGGGGGGGCAGCAGGCTTACCGCGATGCGCCCGCCGTCTAGGGGCGGCACAGGCAGGAGGTTAAGCGACATCAGGATGGCGTTGATGAACACACCGGCCGCCCCCATCAGCGCCAGCGGCATGGCAAAGGCGCTGCCCTGGATGACGAAGGACAGCTTGATCATCGCCGTCCAGAACAGGGCCATGACCAGATTAGCACCCGGCCCGGCCGCAGCCACCCACAGCATGTCCTGCTTGGGGCGGCGCAGGTTGCGGAAATTGACCGGCACCGGTTTCGCCCAACCGAACAGGATCCCGCCCGCCCCTGCCAGCTTGGACAACAGCAGGATGATAAGGGGCACCAGAATGGTCCCGACCAGATCGACGTGACGCAGGGGATTCAGGCTGATGCGGCCCTCCAGCTCTGCGGTGCGGTCGCCGAACCGGCGTGCGGCGTAGCCATGGGCCGCCTCGTGCAGAGTGATGGCAAGGATGACCGGCAGTGCGAAGACGGCGATCTTTTGTACGAGGGTCAGTTCCAAGGTTCAGTCGCCTCTCATTCCAGCCCCAAGGGGCGCGGATCCCCGCGGCCGCGCCTGATGACCTCGGGGGTCTCGCCGGTCAGATCGATCACGGTGCTCGGTTTAAGGCTACAGGGACCCGAGTCCAGGATTACGTCCACCCGCTTGTCGATGCGATCCCGGATCTCCACGGGGTCGTTTAAGGGCTGCTCTTCGTCCGGCAGGCTCAGGGTCATGGAAAGGATGGGTTCGTCCAGCTCGGCCAGGAGTGCGCAGACCACGGCATGATCGGGCACGCGCAGGCCGATCGTGTTGCGCTTGGGGTGCAGAAGACGTCGGGGCACCTCCCGTGTGGCTTCCAGAATGAAGGTGAAGCTCCCGGGGGTGGCGGCCTTAAGCAAGCGGTACTGGCGATTATCCACCCTTGCATAATGGGCGATCTCGGACAGGTCCCGGCAGACCAGGGTGAAGTGGTGCTTGTCGTCCACCTGGCGGATGGCGCGGATGCGCTCCATGCCCTCCTTGTTGCCGATCATGCAGCCCAACGCATAACTGGAGTCGGTGGGATAGGCCATGATGCCCCCTGCCCGCAAGATGCGAACAGTCTCGCGGATGAGCCGCAGCTGCGGGTTGTCCGGATGGACGCTGAAGTACTGGGCCACGGGCTCAGGTTTACCATGTGGCCCAGAGGGGGCGGCAAATGGGCGGTAAGGACATCAGCCGCCCCAGTTCCCGCCCGCCCTCGCCGGGGGCGTGAAAGTCCGAGCCACTGGAGGCATACAGACCGAATTCATTCGCCAATTCGGCGTAGATGGGGACCTGTTCGGGGGTGTGACTGCCGGTGACCACTTCGATCGCCTCTCCGCCCAGGTCGCGGAACTCCGCTAGCAGCGCACGCATCTTCTCGCGTCCGAAGTTGCAGCGTCCGGGATGGGCCAGCACCGCCTGCCCACCGGCGGCATGGATCCACGCCACTGCCTCGGTCAGGCTGGCCCACTGATGATGCACATAGCCGGGCTTGCCCTTGACCAGATACTTCTTGAACGCGGTCTTCATGTCCTCGACGTAGCCCTCTTCCACCAGGAAGCGGGCGAAATGGGTGCGTCCGATGAGGTCCTTGTTGACGGCGTAGGCATACGCCCCCTCCAGGGCGCCGGGGATGCCCACACGGGCCAGGGCCTCCCCGATCTGGCTCGCCCGATTGGCGCGCCCGGCCCGATTGGCGCTCAGCCCGGCTAGGAGTTGCGGATGCTCCGGGTCCACCCACAGACCCACGATGTGCAGGGTATGTCCACTCCAGGTGACGGAGATCTCCACGCCGGGAACGTAGCGTAGCCCTAAGGCCAGGGCGGCCCTGGCCGCATCGGCCTGGCCACGCATGTCATCGTGATCGGTCAGGGAGAGCACGTCGACCCGCTGTTCATGCGCACGTGCGACCAGAGCGGCGGGGGTGAGCACGCCATCCGACGCGGTCGAATGGCAGTGGAGATCAAAAATCACCAGGAAATCCGGCTTGAGGAAAGGCGTTCAATCATAGCAAAATGGCCGCTTGCCAGCCATTTTGCCCGATACCACAACGATCCATGAAGCTGCTATTCGAGCTGTTACCCAGATTGCGCAACCTCATCCGAGTGCTGATGGAGAAGCAAGTGAGCTTGCCCGATGCGGTCTAGGAGAGACTCAACCTCGGTTGGACCGCCTTCTTCGGGGCGTGGCGAAGCTTCATGTCGCCTTCCGGTATTCCACCGACACCTGGATCAACTTCAAGCTATTCGGCACCATGGGGCAGATGTGGTTTTCATCATCGGTCAGACTTCTATCTGACCAGACACATTAAGGAGAGCGAATGAACCTCTATTACGCCATCGTGGGCGAGGATGTGCCAGACAGCCTGCCCCTGCGTCAGGCTGCCCGTCCCGCCCACCTGGCGCGTCTACAAGCCCTGCAGGATGAGGGACGGCTGCTTCTGGCTGGCCCCTTCCCGGCCATAGACAGCCCCGACCCGGGGCCGGCTGGCTTTAGCGGCAGCCTCATCGTGGCCGCGTTCGACAGCCTGGAGTCGGCGTGCACTTGGGCCAACGCCGACCCCTACGTGACAGCGGGCGTCTATGCGCGGGTCAGCGTGCGCCCCTTCAGGAAGGTGCTGCCATGAACGCTGCGGACACCGAGGCCCTGATGCGCGCGTGCCTGGCCAGCCTGGAACCCGAGACGGTCGAGATCACCGACGAGAGCGCCCTGCACACCGGTCACGAGGAGGCCAGATCCGGCGGCGGGCACTTTCAGCTCACGATCATTTCCAAACAGTTCTCCGGACTGAGTCAGGTCGCCCGTCATCGACGGGTCTATCAGGCGCTGGGGACACTCATGGGCAGTCGCATCCATGCCCTCAGCATTTCCGCACTCACACCCGACGAACTCTGAACGTACCCAAGCAAAGGACCGACATGAACCGCTTCAAAATGCAGCTCGCCCTGCCCCTGCTCCTCGTCACCACTGGCCTAGCCCATGCCCAGGCTCCGAAAGAGGGCGAGGATTCGAAGCCTGTCGCGGTGGTCAATGGCGTGGCGATCCCGGCGATCTATGCCGAGTTCCTGCGCATGAGCCGTTTAGCCCGCGGTCAGGCAGCGGAAACGCTCACCGATGCCAACGTCCGTGACGCCCTAGTGGTGGCCGAATTGCTTGCTCAGGAGGCCCAACGGGCCGGCTTGGACAAGAACCCCCGCATCACCGCATTGATGGACTTCCAGCGCAAGGAACTGCTGGCCCGGGCCATCCTGGAAGAGCATTTGCGCAAGAACCCAATCAGCGAGGAAGTGGTCCGCGCCGAATACAACAAGGCCAGGGAGCGGGCCGGCGACACTGAGTACCGCGTGCGGCACATCCTAGTCCCCACCGAGAAGGAGGCGCGTGACATCCTCGCTCGCATCAAGACCCGTAAGGCCAAGTTCGAGGATCTGGCCAAGCGCCATTCCAAGGATCCCTCGGCTGAAAACGGCGGCGATCTGGGCTGGGTCGCGCCCGCAGGGCTGGTCAGCGAATTCGCCGAGACGATGACCAAGCTCAAGAAGGGCCAGGTGGCTGACGACCCGGTTCAGACCCGCTTCGGCTGGCACGTCATCCGACTAGATGACACTCGCACCTTGCAATTCCCGACCTACGAGGAGGCCAGGGAGCGCATTATCCAACAGTTGCAGCAGATCGCGGTGCGCAACTACGTGCGTGAACTGAGCAGCACAGCGAAGGTCGAGTGAGTCCAGGTCGTCCCTCGGAATCTCGAATCCGCTTCCACGCTGACGATGACACTGGTCTTTAGACCCTGTGCCCCGACCCGATCGAAGTGGGCCTGTGCTTTGGCCGCGTCCTCAGGCTGAGGGGCATGCCTGCCCTGGCGTGAATAGCCGTTTTCTTCTGGGTCGGATCCCCTGGTCGTCCACGCCGCGACGCCTCGAAGTCAAAGGAAGCGCGTCGCCCGCGCGGTGCCCAATCGGCTGCGAACGCGTGACCATCGGCGGCCTCGTCCGGCCAGGTGCCGACCGGTCATAGGGCGCGCGCGTCTGTCCCGATCGCCGAGGACCTCATAGGCCTCGTTGAGGCGCTTGAACAACTCCTCGGCCTCCGGTTCCGATGACACATCCGGATGGTATCGACGCGCCAGACGCCTGAAGGCCTGCTTGATCTCATCGCCCGAGGCCCCCGGCGGCACCTCCAGGATGCGGTAATAGTCCCTCGATTTCATGGACATACGAGCGTTAAGCGGTGTGCTGCGTCAGACGGGGTGCGCCGGTTAGATACGCCAGTCGATCGATATGATAGGATGCGGAACCGAAAGCCGGATATGTGATCAAGACAACGATGAGCGAAAAAGAACGCCAAAACCTGCAGGACATGTTCCTCAACACCCTGCGCAAGGAACACATCCCCTGCGCCGTATTCCTCGTCAATGGCATCAAGCTGGTGGGCAAGATCGAATCCTTCGATCAGTACATGGTGCTGTTGCGAGGCAACGATCAGGCCGTGCAGGCCATCTTCAAGCACGCGATCTCCACCGTCTCACCCATGCGGCAGGTCAGCCTGCAGCCCAGAGTCGCAGCCAAGCAGGAAGAATAGGACCGGCCAGCGGGCGTCAGCCGGGCAGACGTATGGCCCAGCCGATGCCCAGCAGCGCCGCAATAGTGCTGCCCATGTGCAACCAGGCCAGCCGGCCGTAGGTCAGTCCCCGTGTGTGCGGGTCCAGATTGGAGATCAGGTAGATACGCCCCGTGGTAGCTTGCCCACGTAGTGTTTGGCAAGCTGGTGTCGGATCTCCCGATGTCGCCGTCGGACCTCCTCTGTCGCCGCCTGCACGGCCTGCTATGCGCAGAGGCGCTGCCCCCCTTCATCTTTCATCTGTATCGTGAAAGTCGCGCTGCGTCGCTCGAAGCTCCCTCGCCCGCGTGCGGGAGGGGGGGTGAGGGAACGGACATGGCGGCATTCATGCCTTAAGGCCGCCGTCGCCGTGTCCGTGGGCGTGTCTAGGTCAGTCCTCCTCCTGCTCCACGACCTTCTGCAGACCGGAAAGCTTCTCTCCCTCGCCCAGGTTGATCAGCGTCACCCCCTGGGTGGAGCGACCCAGGCTGCGGATCTCTTTGACCCGTGTGCGGATCAACACGCCGCCGGTGGTGATAAGCATGATCTCGTCGTCAGGCTCCACTAGGGTGGCGGCGACCACCTTGCCGTTGCGGGCGGTGGTCTGGATGGCGATCATGCCCTGGCCGCCACGCCCGTGGCGGGTGTACTCGGTGATGGGGGTGCGCTTGCCGTAACCGTTTTCGGTGGCCGTCAGCACATACTGCTGCTCGTTCTCTGCCACCAGCAGGGCGATCACCCGGGCGCCGGTACCTAGCTTCATGCCACGCACGCCGCGTGCGGTCCGACCCATTGGGCGCACGTCGTTCTCGTTGAAGCGGTTGGCTTTGCCCTCGTCGGTGAACAGCATGACGTCATGCTTGCCATCGGTGATGGCCACTCCGACGAGGTGGTCGCCCTCGTCCAGGTTGACGGCGATGATGCCGTTGCTGCGCGGCCTGGAGAACTCGGACAGGGGCGTCTTCTTCACCGTGCCCAGGGCGGTGGCCATGAAGACGTAGCGGTCCTCTGTGAACTCCTTCACCGGCAGGATGGCGGTGATCTTCTCCCCCTCTTCCACCTTCAGCAGGTTGATGATGGGTTTGCCGCGGCTTGTGCGGCTGCCCTGTGGCACCTCATAGACCTTAAGCCAGTACATCCGCCCCTTGTTGCTGAAACACAGGATGTAGTCGTGGGTATTGGCGATGAAGAGGTTCTCGATGAAATCCTCTTCCTTGGTGGTCGCCGCCTGCTTGCCCCGGCCGCCGCGCTTTTGGGTGCGGTACTCGTCCAGGGGCTGGGCCTTGACATAGCCGGCGTGAGACAGCGTGACCACGACGTTTTCCGGGGCAACGAGGTCCTCCAGACTGAAGGACTGGGCCTCGGCGACGATCTGGCTGCGGCGCTTGTCGCCGAACTGGGCCTTCAAGTCATCTAGCTCCTCTCTGATGAGCTGGGTGACCCGCTCCGGCTTGTCCAGAATGTCGAGGAGGTCGGTGATATGGTCCATGGCCTCCCGGTACTCGGTGAGGATCTTGTCCTGCTCCAGGTTGGTCAGGCGCTGCAGCTGCATCTCCAGGATGCGCTGGGCCTGGACGTCGGAGAGATAGTAGCCGTTGGCCTTCAAGCCATACTCGGGCGCCAGATCCGTGGGTCGGTAGTCCTCACCGTGGGCACGCGCGAGCATCTCCTCCACCAAGGTGGAGCGCCAGGGTTTGGCCATCAGGGCGCCTTTGGCTTCGGCCGGCGTGGCGGAGGCCTTGATCAGGGCGATGATCTCGTCGACGTTGGCTAAGGCGACAGCGAGACCTTCCAGGATGTGGCCGCGTTCGCGCGCCTTCTTTAGCTCAAACTTGGTGCGCCGGGTGATCACCTCGCGCCGGTGGCGCAGGAAGGCCTCCAGCAGCTGCTTCAGGTTCAGCAGCCGAGGCTGTCCGTCGAGCAGGGCCACCATGTTCATGCCGAAGGTGTCCTGCATCTGGGTCTGCTTGTACAGATTGTTGAGGACCACTTCGGGCATCTCGCCGCGTCTGAGTTCGATCACCACGCGCATGCCGGACTTGTCCGACTCGTCGCGGATCTCGGTGATGCCCTCGATGGCCTTCTCGCGCACCAGCTCACCGATCTTGGCGCAGAGGTTGGCCTTGTTCACCTGATAGGGCAGCTCGTCGATGATGATGGCCTGGCGGCCGCCCCCCTTCTCGATGTCCTCGAAGTGGCACTTGGCGCGCATGACCACGCGGCCACGGCCGGTGCGGTAGCCCTCGCGCACCCCCTCTAGGCCATAGATGATGCCGGCGGTGGGGAAGTCCGGCGCCGGCAGCCGCTCGATCAGATCGTCCACGCTCAGCTCCGGGTTTTCCAGGAGGGCCAGGCAGGCCTCGACCACTTCGGCCAGGTTGTGCGGCGGAATACTGGTCGCCATGCCCACGGCGATGCCGGAGGAGCCGTTGACGAGCAGGTTGGGCACCTTGGCCGGCAGCACCAGCGGCTCCAGTTCCTTGCCGTCATAGTTGGGGCCGAAGTCCACCGTCTCCTTGTCGATGTCGGCCAGGAGCTCGCCGGCGAGTTTCTTCAGACGGCACTCGGTGTAGCGGTAGGCGGCCGGGGAGTCGCCGTCGACGGAGCCGAAGTTGCCCTGGCCGTCGATTAGCGGGTAGCGCATGGAGAAGTCCTGGGCCATGCGCACGAGGGCGTCGTAGGTGGCGGTGTCGCCGTGGGGGTGATACTTGCCCAGCACGTCACCGACCACCCGTGCGCACTTGACATAGGGCCGGTTCCAGACGTAATTCGATTCGTGCATCGCGTAGAGGATGCGGCGGTGCACCGGCTTCAGGCCGTCGCGCGCATCCGGAAGCGCCCGGCCCACGATCACGCTCATGGCGTAATCCAGGTAGGAGCGGCGCATCTCCTCTTCCAGGCTGACGGGCAGGGTTTCCTTGGCGAATTGTTCCATCGGGAAGTGTGGTTATAGGAGGTGTTGAAATAAGCTTG
>DAITOH010000020.1:0-14066 GCA_036834225.1 Thiobacillaceae bacterium
CTTCGCCGCCATCTTGCTGGTCAAGGCAACACGGCTGCGCAGCGCCTGATGTATCTGTAGCATCCCGGACGATTATATCGATAAGCGACGTTTACCGTTATTCTTTGCCCGCGATGTTTTGCAAGCATTGGTCGCCGAGTTGAAGGCGGAGAACGCGGTTGTGCCTGAATGATCAAGAGGAGCGCACAAGACATGTTGATTGCCCTGCACAAGCGAGCACGCACGACGCCTGCGGTTCGCGCTAAGATCGCGGCGAGCCGGGAACCGGTCGCAGTCCTGGCGCGACGCTACAACGTCAGCGAGGCCACCATCCGCAAGTGGCGCGCGCGACGACTTTGTCTCTGGACGACCTGTTGGCCGTGATGCGCGAGTTTGTCTGCCCGAACGTGTCGCGCTCCGGCTTAGACCGCTGTTTGCGCCGGCACGGGGTGGGCAATCTGCGTAACCTCCTGCCCCCCGAGAGTTCGACCAGCTCTGTCAGGCCCTGGGCATCGAGCATCGTCTGATCAAGCGTAGGGCGCCGCAGACCAATGGCATGATGGAACGCTTCAATGGCCGCATCAGCGACATCCTTAAAGACCCATCACTTCCGGTCGGGCGAGGACTTGAGGGCGACCTTGCATCGCTACGTGGACTTGTACAATCATCAACTGCCGCAAGCCGCGCTGGGCGGTAAAACCCCGCTTGAGGCCATGAAGGAATGGTTCAAATCCAACCCCGAGCTGTTCCATCGAAGGCCTTATGATCGTCCGGGATGTGACATGTAGAGGAGGCGATCACGATCCTCCGGATCGGCGAAATCCCGGATCGGTTCCATGCGCGGCGACTGTGCTGAGTCAGCCGACTTTTATACTTCCTCCAGGTTACAGTTCCGCGTAACCATCCTGTCCCGCACAGGCGCTGCGGTAGGGTGGGCAAGGCGCGCGAATCTCCCAGCGGCTTCGCCGCCTTAGTCAAGGGGAGGGGAATCCCCCGGCGGCTTCGCCGCCACCCCCTTTATCAAGGGGGCCTAATCCCCCGGTCGCTGCGCGACCGCCCCCTTTATCAAGGGGGCAAGCAGCCCCCCTGACAAGGGGGGTGGCCCGAAGGGCCGGGGGGTTAAAGCCCGCGCAGGTTGCGCGGGTGGTCATAGTAACGGGCGCGGTAGAGCAGGCGCCGGTGCTCGGGGCGGTCGCTGAAGCCGGCGCGGGTGTGCAGGACATTGGCGCAGATGAGACCCATGCCGGGTTCTAGCCTAAGCGTGAACACGCCCTTCGGACGCCGCGCCAGCAGGTCTTCCAGCGCTTGCAACGCGGTCTGTGTGGCAGCGTCGTCCTTCCAGCGGATGCTCCTGGTGCGGGCGGTGTAGCGCATGTGCAGGTGGCCTTCGTGCACGCACAGCGCAGGGCCGGTCTCCTCGGGCCGGGCGATGCCGGTCTCGTCGGTGCGCGCCGGGATGGTCATGGCGTCTTCGGCCATGAGCGCGCGGATATAGTCGGGATGGGCATCGCGCAGGGCGATGTAGGCGAGCTCCGGATCGTAAAGGTCGTTCTCGCCCCCGCTGTCCGCCGCACGCACGCAGTGCAGTATCATGCCGAAGATGCGCCGCTTAGGCGGGTTGTAGTAACCGTCGGTGTGCCAGCGGATGCGCTGGTGGGTGTAGGGGATGTAGTCACCGCGCCGGCCCGGGTCTACGCCCGCAGGTCTGGGAGCCTCGGCATTCTCCTCATCCTCGCGCGGGGTGAGGCTCGAGATGCCGTCCTCGTCGGCGAGCCAGTTGGCGTCCAGGCGGGTGAGCCCGAACTGCTCGCCGACACGGCGCGGAATGGCCTTATCCTCCGCCCCCTGCGGCGGGCCGGCATAGATGGCCATGTTGGTCTTGGCCAGACGGGACCACAGGGCGGCATATTCCGCATCGGTGAGCCAACGGGGCTCACGCACCTCGACGATCAGGTCCTCGGCCCGTTGCGGATAGCCCGCTAGCTTCGCTTCACGCCAAGCCAGGTAGCCGGCCTCATTGTCGGGGTGGAAGGGCGATTCAGGGGGAATCACGCGCCTGAGCCCTGGGGCGGGTAGAAGCCGTCCACTTGCTTCTTCACCGTGCCCATCATCTGCGGCATCTCGATGTCCATGATCTGGTCCTGGATCCAGCTCTGATCGGACTTCTCCATCACATCGCGGATCTGCAGGGAGAGGTAGCGCAGGGCCTGGAAGCTCGCCTTGTCCTGGGTGAACTCGTAGTGGGCATATTCAGTCGTGCGCTCATTCAGCATGTCGATGTAGCCCTGCTTGTAGTCGTAGTCGGGGTCTTTCTGGCCACCGGTGAAGGACAGGATGTTGTCCTCCATGATCTCCGCCAGCCTGCGGCCGATGGCGCTGACAAGCCTAGCCCGGTCTTCCTCGCTCAGACGGCCGTAGACCAAGCGGTCGACGTAGTGCACGGCGAAGGCGGTCATCTCGGCGATGATCTTGAAGCCCCGCTGCGGCGTGACGATGTCAAAGTCGGCCTTAGACAGGTTGTCCACGGCGCGGTCGGCCATGCGCCAGATGGTGGTGGCCAGTGCGGTCGCCACCTCCTCGGCGCCGCGCTGGGCACCGTCCTTCTTGAACCAGACGGTCTTGACTCGGGTGGGGGCAGCCATGATCAGGTCTCTCCAGTGGCGATGGGCCGGCTGGGATCGGTTATCCACTCGCTCCAGGAACCGGGATAAAGCCGCGAGCCCGGCAGGCCGGCGATCTCCATGGCCAGCAGGTTGTGGCAGGCCGTAACGCCGGAGCCGCACATGTGGATCACCTTCCAGGGCGGCCTGCCCTTGAGCAGGGCCTGGTAGTTCTCGCGCAGGGCCTCGGGCGGCAGAAAGGTGCCGTCGATGTCCAGGTTGTCCTCGAAGTTCCAGTTGACGGCCCCCGGCACGTGCCCGGCCACCGGGTCGAGCGGCTCGAACTCACCGGTGAAGCGCCGTTCCGGCCGGGCGTCGATGATCAACTCGCCGCTGCCATGCACGGCGTGCAGGACGTCCTCGACACCCGCGATCTGACTGGCCTCGGGCAGGCAGACGCAATTGCCCTTCTCGGGTTGCGGTACCTCGGTGGTCAGCGGACGCATCTCCCGCTTCCACTTGGGCAGCCCACCGTCGAGCAGGGCCACCGCCGGGTGGCCCAGCCAACGCAGCAGCCACCACATGCGCACAGCCATAGCACCGAAGCTGTCGTCGTAGACCACCACCTGTTTGTTCACGCCCACCCCTAAGTGACAGAGCTTGTCTGCCAGGACAGCGGCCTCGGGCAAGGGGTGCCGGCCGGTCTTGCCGGGCACGATGGGGCCGGAGAGGTCTTCTTCCAGATGCACATAGCGCGCACCTGGGATATGACCCTCGGCATACGCACGCCGCCCGGCCTCAGGATCGGTCAGGGTGAAGCGGCAATCGAAGACCACCCATTTGGGGTCCTGCAGATGGCGCGCGAGGTCTTCGGTGGTGACCAGGGTGTTGATGTACATCGGGTATCAGGCATCAGGCTACAGGTTTCAGGGTCCAGTACGGGTTGACATGGCTACAGGCACGAAGGCCAGAAAGACCGCCCCCCAATCCGTACCGTGTATCCTGTAACCTGTACTCTGCTCAGTAACCCCCTTTGCCATACGGCTTGGTCAGTCCGGCCACCTTGGCGGCCTGGCGATTGGGCTGCATGGGGAAGAGCTCGTACAGGCGCTTTTTCCAGTCCGTGCCCGGATATTCTTCTTCCATCATCGCCACCATGTTGCGGAAGTTGGGCGTATGACCGTCCTCCTGGTACTTCCGGCGCATGAAGTTGATCACGGTCCAGTGTTCATCGGTCAGGGTGATCCCCTCGGCCGCGGCGATGACGGGTACGACCTCGTCGCTGAAGTTAGGCTCGACCAGAAAGCCTTCGTCGTCGACCTCGAGCTCTACACCGTTTACTACGTAACCCATGTTTCCTCTCCTTTCGCTGTTGGCAAAAGTGATCAGCTGCGCTCAGTCGATCACCACTTCCTTGATGGACTTGTGCGGGATGAAGATCCCGCAACCGTAGATCCGATACCGTCCCAGCCCGCGCTCCTGGATGCGGATGGAATCCTCCAGGCTAAGGTCATGCAGCATGAGGCTGTAGCCTTCGACCTCGCCGTCGCCCACGCGCATACGCCGTCGTCTGCCGGGGATCAGTCCGCAGCGCACGCCCATGGCATCGAGCTCGGCCCTTGCCTCAGCCAGGAACTGTGCCTCATCGGCCGAGGCCATGATCACGAAGTGGGAGTAAAGCGTGGCATATGGAAGCAACGGCCGCACTTTCAAGGGGCCGACCTTGATCGGGCCGGCGCCCGCTTCGAGCACGGCCCCGACCAGCGCCTCGGCATCCGCCAGCCGATCGACCGGCAAGCGCAGGGTGAGCTTGACTCGACGGTTGATGACCAGATTGTCGTTATAGCCGGTGGGCGCGCCGTGCACCGGGTGCACCCCTGCCCCGGCGGTCTCCGCTAGCCACGGCAGATGCTTAGCTAGCTGCTCGAACAGCCCGACTCCGTGGTCAGCCGGGATCTCGCCGGCAGACAGATCGAACTGGACGTCGGTCAGCGCAGCGGCGTGTTTAAAATTCTTGATCGCCTCCCATTCGGGGTTGTACATGCGCATGGGTCAGCCCCCATCGCTGTGCTGCGTCGCGATCGGCCCCGCCCACTTGAGCATCTCCTCGGCCCAGTATTTCGCCGTCACGGGATCGATGTCGAAGATGGTGAAGCGTGCCCCGCGTTCACGGATGCGCAGGCGCATCATGGGCACGCCGCCGGCGGCGTACTCCACCTGCTGCAGCTCGATCTCCTGGTTGCCGTAGGGGTTGCGAAACTTGGCAATGGGCGTGATCCGGTCCATGGGTATGGGCTGACCGTGCAAGGTGATAATCTGACATTTTTCGTCGGGCATCAGCATTCCCGTAACCGGGTAGCCCTAACTACCCGATGGAGTAGGTAGACACTACCCTATTTCATCCCCCACTACCCCAACGGAATGATGGAGTTCAGCGTGAGGAGACTCTAATATATGCGCTCACTCGATCCGTGCAGGTTTGTCTGCACACGGGCAGCGCAGCGAAAGTAGTGACGACATACCGTTGTACAAGACTTCAAGGAGAAACAGATGGCTAAGCAAATGCACCATACGCCTAACCTGGACGAACTGGAGAGCGGCCCCTGGCCCTCCTTCGTGACGGGCTTAAAGCGCCTCGCCCAAGAAAACGACATGATGGTCGACCTGCTCGGCCAGCTGGAAACCTCCTACAAGAACCGCTTCGGCTACTGGAAGGGCGGTACCGTGGGCGTGATCGGCTACGGCGCCGGCGTCATCCCCCGCTTCACCGAGCTGAAGGACGAGTCCGGCAAGCCCCTCTTCCCCGAGGCGGCAGAATTCCACACCCTGCGCGTGCAGCCGCCCGCCGGCATGCACTACACCTCCGACCTGCTGCGCCAGTTGTGCGACGCCTGGCTGGAGACCGGCGGCTCGGGTCTGATTGCCTTTCACGGTCAGTCCGGTGACATCATGTTCCAGGGCATCAAGGCCGAAAACGTCCAGGCCGCCTTCGACAGGCTCAACCAGATGGGCTTCGACCTCGGCGGCGCGGGTCCGGCGCTACGCACCTCCATGTCCTGCGTCGGTGCAGCCCGTTGCGAGATGAGCTGCTACGACGAAGCCCGGGCGCTACGCACCGTCATCAACAACAACCTGGACGACATGCACCGTCCGTCCCTGCCCTACAAGTTCAAGTTCAAGTTCTCCGGCTGCCCGAACGACTGCGTCAACTCCATCCAGCGTTCCGACATGGCCATCATCGGCACCTGGCGCGACAACATCCGGGTCAACGAGCAGATCGCGCGTGACTGGATGGCCGCCCACAGCATGGAAGACCTGATCAACATGGTGGTCAACCACTGCCCCACCAAGGCCATCCAGCTCAAGAAGAACGACGGCGCCCCCGCCGGCGAGGGGGTCTCCCGCGTGGCCGTGTCCGATGAGCATTGCATCGAGATCGACAACCACAACTGCGTGCGCTGCATGCACTGCCTGAACGTCATGCCCGGCGCGCTCCTGCCCGGCAAGGACAAGGGCGTGACCATCCTGGTCGGCGGCAAGGGCGTGCTCAAGATCGGCGCCACCATGGGCACCGTGATCGTTCCGTTCATGAAGCTGGAGTCCGACGAGGACTTCGAGAAGCTCAACGACCTGGCCCGCAACGTGCTGGACTTCTTCGCCGAAAACGCCCTCGAGCACGAGCGTACCGGCGAGATGATCGAGCGTATCGGTCTGGTCAACTTCCTCGAGGGCATCGGCCTTGAGGTGGATCCGAACATGGTCATCCACCCCCGCACCAACCCCTATGTGCGTACCGACGGTTGGGACGAGGAAGCCGAGAAGTGGTTTGAGCGCAAGCGGGCGGCGGCCTAATCGGCGCCTAGCGATGCAGGGGTCACTGTTGGGTGACCCCTTCTGAATCGTATATTGGTATCCTGATCTCACCTTGTTGGAGACAAGCATGGCTGAAAGAACACACAAGACCATCGAGTCCGGCGCCCCGGATCCGATGCCCTACATGCACCCGGTGATGAGGAAAAACTACGGCAAGTGGGTCTTCCACTCCCACCCGAAGCCGGGTGTGCTCTACCACCGCGCCGAAAGCGGCGACGAGATCTGGACGGTCAAGGCCGGCACGCAGCGGCAGATGGACCACTACACCATCCGCAAACTGGCCGACATCGCCGACCAGTACGGCGACGGCTATGTGCGTTTCACCGCCCGGTCCAACATCGAATTCATGGTCGCCGATCAGGCCAAGGTCGAGCCCCTGATCAAGGCCCTGCAGGACAACGGTTTCCCCGTCGGCGGCACCGCGAACTCTGTGTCCATGATCGCCCACACCCAGGGCTGGCTGCACTGCGACATCCCCGGCACCGACGCCTCCGGCGTGGTCAAGGCCCTGATGGACGAGCTCTACGACGAATTCGTCAAGTGCGAGATGCCCAACCGGGTGAAGCTGTCGACCTCCTGCTGCGAGATCAACTGCGGCGGCCAGGCCGACATCGCCATCATCGTCCAGCACACCAAGCCGCCCAAGATCAACCACGATCTGGTCGCCAACGTGTGCGAGCGTCCCGCCGTCGTCGCCCGCTGCCCGGTGGCGGCCATCCGCCCCGCCCTGGTCAACGGCAAGCCCTCGCTGGAAGTGGACGAGAGGAAGTGCGTCTGCTGCGGTGCCTGCTATCCGCCCTGCCCGCCCATGCAGATCAACGACCCCGAGCACTCCAAGATCGCGATCTGGGTCGGCGGCAAGAACTCCAACGCCCGTTCGCGTCCCACTTTCCACAAGCTGGTGGCCTCGGGGCTACCCAACAACCCCCCGCGCTGGCCCGAGGTGGCGGAAGTGGTCAAGAAGATCCTGGCCGTGTACAAGGCCGACGGCCGTCCCTGGGAGCGCATGAGCGACTGGATCGACCGCATCGGCTGGCCGGCGTTCTTCGAGAAGACCGGACTACCCTTCACCAAGTACCACATCGACAACTGGCGTGGTGCGCGGAACAGCCTGAACGCTTCCACCCACATCCGCTTCTGATTGCAACCCTCGGGCACCTGTCCGAGGGTTTTAGCCGAATCGGGAATTCGGAGTTAGGGATATACAGATGAAATTCGCTATACTCGTGAATGAGGGACCCTACACCCACCAGGCGTCGGACTCCGCATACCAGTTCGCTAAGGCCGCACTGGCCAAGGGGCACGAGATCTATCGCGTGTTCTTCTACCACGACGGCGTCAATAACGCCTCGCGCCTGACCGTGCCGCCCCAGGATGATCGTCACATCGTCAATCGCTGGAGTGCTTTGGCCCAGGAACACGGTATCGACCTGGTGGTCTGCATCGCTGCCGCGCAGCGGCGCGGCGTGCTCGACGAGAACGAAGCCAAGCGCCATGGCAAGGATGCGAACAACATCGCACCCGGCTTCCGCATCTCTGGCTTAGGTCAGCTGGTCGAGGCCGGCATCCAGGCCGACCGTCTGGTGACTTTCGGTGACTGAGGGGAACGTAATGTCAGAAGAAATGGAAATGGAAGAAGGCGGCGGCGCCGTCAAGAAGTTCATGTTCCTCAACCGCAAAGCCCCCTATGGCACCATCTATGCGCTCGAGGGTCTGGAGGTGGTGCTAATCTCTGCGGCCTTCGAACAGGACGTGTGCATGGCCTTCGTCGATGACGGCGTCTACCAGCTGATGAAGAACGTCGACACCACAGGCATCGGCATGAAAAACTTCTCCAAGGCCTACCGCGCCTTAGAGGGCTACGACATCGACAAGCTCTATGTCGAGAGAGAGTCCATGGAGGCTCGCGGGCTGACCGAGGACGACTTCATCGTCGACGTCATCGTGTTGAGCTCGGCCGAGCTCGGCGCCCTGATGGCCGAGCAGGACGTGATCATCAGCCACTGAAGGGGTATACACATGCTGCATATCGTCAACAAGTCGCCCACAGAGCGCAACTCGCTGGACAGCTGCCTGCGCGTGGCGACCAAAGGCTCTGCCGTATTGCTGATCGAGGATGCGGTCTATGCTGCCACGAAAGGCACTGCTGCAGCGGCGAAACTGGAGGCAGCCATGGCCGATCTGAAGGTTTATGCCCTCGCTCCCGACCTGAATGCGCGCGGTGTCGCCGGGCGCGTTCTGGAGGGTGTCAATCTTGTGGACTACGATGGTTTCGTTGATCTCGTCGCCGAGCACGACACCTGCCAGTCCTGGTTGTAACTTTTCAAGAGGAGTGTAAGTCATGCCCACCGTGGACATTGCTGGCAAGAGCATTGAAGTGGATGAGGAAGGCTACCTGGTCAATCTGTCCGACTGGGACGAGCAGGTCGCCGAACACCTGGCCAAGGAAGAGAAGATCGAGCTGACCCAGAACCACTGGGAAGTCATCAATTTCCTGCGCGAGTACTACAGCGAGTACCAGATCGCCCCCGCGATCCGCGTGCTAACCAAGGCCATCGCCAAGAAGCTGGGCCCGGACAAGGGGAACAACAAGTACCTGTACGAGTTGTTCCCATTCGGTCCCGCCAAGCAGGCCTGCAAGATCGCCGGCCTGCCCAAGCCGACCGGCTGCATCTGATCGGATCTGCCTCCCGAGTCGATCGCCGGTCCCTTCCGGGATCGACTCGGCCCCATGAGGTGATAAGGTCACAAGTCCGAGCCGGAGACATCTCCGAACCGGCGCATGCCGCGCGATTGCAAGGTCACGGGCTCGCCTGTACATCGATCCAGGATGCCTGGATAACCCCGCTGGCCTTAAGCCGGTAGGAATGATATCGCCGTATTGATCGCCGTATTGACCTGTTCGACGCCGAGGAACGGATGTCCGCACTGACCGTTTTTTACACAGGCCTGTTCTATATCGCCACCCTGATCCTGGTCGGTGGCGTGGCCTATCGCATCTACGAGTACAGCCGTACACCGGCCCCCCTCAAGATCCCCACCACGCCGGCGCCTATCAATTCGACCGGCGTGGTCCTCCGCATGGCCCGTGAGGTCGTCTTTTTTGAGAGCCTGTTCAAGTCCAACAAGTGGATTTGGGTCTTCGGCTGGATGTTCCACTTCGGCCTGCTGCTAGTGTTGCTGCGTCACATCCGCTATTTCCAGGAACCGGTGTGGTTTTGGGTTGAGTTCATCCAGCCCTTCGGCAAGTACGCCAGCTTCATGATGGTCGCCGGTCTCGCCGGGTTGTGGGCACGCCGTTTCCTGGTCGACCGCGTGCGCTACATCTCCACCCCCTCTGACCACCTCATGTTGGCTCTGCTGATCGGCATCGCGATCTCGGGCATGCTGGTGACCTTCGTCGTTCATGCCGACATCGTCGCCCTCAAGGCCTTCATGCGTGGGCTCATGTACTTCGATTGGCAACCCGTGCCCAGCGACCCCGTGTTGCTGGTCCACCTGGCCTTGGTGGCCCTGCTCATGATCGTCTTCCCGGTGAGCAAACTGCTACATGCCCCCGGCATCTTCTTCAGCCCCAGTCGCAACCAGGCCGACAACCCGCGCGAGCATCGCCATATCGCCCCCTGGGCGGCGGCGCTGGAAAAGGATCGTGCCTGATCCACGGCGACGGACCGAGACAAGACAGACAAGGAGCTAAAGTGGCCACACCCAATTTCGAAGTCCCCAAGTTCCAGGACCACGCTGTCCTCGACATCCCCAAGGTCAAGCACGGGGCCATGTCGCACATGAAGTCCTTCGTGGCCGGCCAGGCGACACAGGAATATCTGGGCTATCCCTGGGAACTGGGCGAAGACTGGAAAGAACGGGCAATCGAGCGCATGGGTGAGGTGCTCAAGAAATACCGCTCGGTGCGCGTCTTTTTGGATGCCTGCGTGCACTGCGGCGCCTGCACCGACAAGTGCCACTATTTCCTGGGCACCGCCGACCCCAAAAACATGCCAGTGGCGCGGCAGGAGCTGATGCGCAAGGTCTATCGCCGCTATTTCACCTTTGGCGGCAAGTACTTCCCCTGGCTGGTGGGCGCTGAGGACCTGACCCAGGAAGTGCTTGAGGACTGGTACAACTACTACCACCAGTGTTCCGAATGCCGGCGCTGCTCGGTGTTCTGCCCCTACGGCATCGACACCGCCGAGATCACCATGGCCGGACGGGAGATCCTCAACTACGTCGGCATGGGCCAGAAGTATTCGAACGAGATCCTGGCCAAGGTGCAGAAGATCGGCAACAACCTCGGCCTGCCCGGCCCCGCCCTGGAAGACACCCTGGCCGGCCTGGAAGAGGACATCGAGGCCGACATCGGCGTGCCGGTGAAGCTGCCGCTGGACGTCAAGGGTGCGGAGATCCTCCTGGTCACCCCCTCGGCGGACTTCTTCTCCGAGCCTCATGTGGAGTCCCTGATCGGCTACGCCAAGGTGTTCCACGCCGCCGGTGCATCCTGGACCCTGTCCAGCCACGCCTCGGAGGCGGGCAACTTCGGGCTGTTCAACGGCAACTACCAGACGATGCGCAACATCGCCATGCGAATCCGCGACGCCGCCCTGGAACTGGGCGTCAAGCGCATCATCGTCGGCGAGTGCGGTCATGCCTGGCGGGTGGCCTACAGCTATTGGAATACCCTCACCGGCATCGGCTACGGCGGCGACGACCCCTACGCCAAGATGCTGCAAAAGCAGCTGGATCCGCGCTATCCGCAGCCCATGCACATCTGCGAATACACCTGGGACCTAATCCAGCAGGGCGTGCTGAAGTTCGACAAGTCTAAGAACGACCACCGCATCATCACCTTCCACGACTCCTGCAACGTCGCCCGCGCCTCGCGCATGGGCAACGAGCCCGGCGGCCAGTTCACTATCCCGCGCAACATCATCCGGGCGGTGGCCAACAACTTCTACGACATGGACGAGGCCACCATCGGCGAGTACACCTACTGCTGCGGCGGCGGCGGCGGCCTGCTCACCGACGACCTGATGGAGGTGCGGGTCAAGGGGGCGCTGCCGCGCATGAATGCTTTCAACAGCTTGGTGCAGACCAAAGGGGTGAACTTCCTCGCCCTCGTCTGCGCCATCTGCAAGGCCCAGTTCACCAAGGTGTTCCCGTATTACGGTTTTGACATGAGCATGGTCGGCGGCGTGCATCAACTCGTCAACACGGCCATTGAATTGGATTAACGCGGGCTCCCCGCACAATTTGTCGATAGGAGAGCGAAGATGTTGGTCACTACCAAGGACGTGAAAAAAACTGAGGGCCTCACCTGGCGCCGTTTCAAGGACGGTGACCACGAGTGGCACGATCGCCAGGAGATGATCTTCCAGGCGGGCTGGTCTCATAAATGCCCTGAATACATGCTCTCCACGCCTCCGTGCCAGGGTTCCTGCCCCGCGGGCGAGGACATCCGCTCCTATCTCAACATCGTGCGTGGCATCGAGAAGCCGGCCGATCCCAAGATGAGCTGGCAGGAATTCGCATGGCGGCGCCTGACCGAAGCCAACCCCTTCCCCGCCGTCATGGGCCGGGTCTGCCCTGCGCCCTGCGAGTCCGGCTGCAACCGCAACCAGGTCGAAGACCACGTCGGCATTAACTCCGTCGAGCACTTCCTGGGCAACTGGGCGTTGGACAACAACATGAAGTTCGACCCGCCCGCGACTGAGACCGGCAAGAAGGTGGCCATCATCGGCGGCGGCCCCGCCGGCCTGGCCGCAGCCTACCACCTACGCCGCAAGGGTCACGGCGTGACGATCTTCGATGACCATGAGGAGCTGGGCGGCATGATGCGTTACGGCATCCCCGGCTTCCGCACGCCGCGCAACGTCCTCGACGGCGAGATCCAGCGCATCCTCGACATGGGCGTGGAGACCCGCATGAAGACCCGCGTCGGCAGGGACGTGTCGATGGAGCAGATCGAGAAGGAATTCGACGCCGTCATCTTGGGCATAGGCGCCCAATCCGGTCGCGCCCTGCCGGTGCCCGGCGCGGACGCCAGCAACTGTGTCACCGCCATGGCCTTCCTGCGCGCCTTCAACGAGGGGCGCCTGCAACATGTGGGCAAGCGGGTGCTGGTTGTCGGCGGCGGCGACACCTCCATCGACGTGGCCACCGTCGCCCGCCGCCTGGGCCATATCACCAACGTCACCGAGAAGGACCTGCCCGATTACGTCCTGGCAGGACACAGCGCCCACGACGTAGCCTCCATCTCCGCCCGCCAGGGTGCCGAGGTGAAGCTGTTCTCGCGCGCCACCATCGACAAGATGGCCGCCAACAAGGTCGAGATCGAGCATGCACAGGCCGAGGGCATCGAGATCATCGGCGGGGTGACCCCGGTGGCCGTCATCAAGGGTCCGGATGGCCGCGCCACCCATCTGCGCGTAGCCGAGTTCGAGATGGTCGGCAAGGAGATAAAGATCAAGGAAGGCACCGAGGTGGACTATGAGTGCGACCTGATCGTCTCCGCCATCGGCCAGGCAGTGGACTTCACCGGCCTGGAGCAGTTTAACAACAACAACGGTCTGATCAAGACCGACAAGCTCTACCGCTTCCCGGGCAAGCCCAACGTCTTCGTCGCCGGCGACGTGATCCGTCCCCACCTGCTCACTACCGCCATCGGTCACGCGCGCATCTGCGCCGAGGGCGTGGATGCCTACCTCAAGGGTATCGACATAGACAAGCGCCCGAAGGTGGACGTTGCCCACTGGGACATGGTGCGTCGCTGGATGGAGACCGGACACGAGTACCATGAGATTCATGGTCAGGTATGGGGCACCTCGGAACGCAAGGATCTGCTGCACAACTTCGAAGACCGTTCCAGCCGCTACATCATCCCGTCGACCGAGCTGTTCCTGGGTCATTTCGTGCAGACGCCGCGTAACAAGCGCGATATCCTCCACCTGGACAAGGAATCCGCCATGGGCAACTTCGACGAACGTCTGGGCCAGCTCACCGAGCAACAGACCATCGCCGAGGCCAAGCGCTGCATGTCCTGCGGCCTGTGCTTCGAGTGCGACAACTGCGTGATCTACTGCCCGCAGACGGCCGTGTACAAGGTCAAGAAGAAGGACAACCCCACCACCGGCCGCTATGTGGACACCGACTACACCAAGTGCATCGGCTGCCACATCTGTGCCGACGTCTGCCCGACCGGTTACATCGTCATGGGCATGGGGGAGTAGGTTTCAGGAGTCAGGCGAGACAGTCAGGGTGGGCACAGCCCACCCCGATGGTCATCGGTCAACTTGAACCCAGATTGTCCATTAGACCGGCCTATGCCTTCGATAACTTTTTCCAGAGGACGATTGAAATGCTTCCAGATACGGCTTCCCGGCCTACGCGGGCCTCGCTCGCCCCTGATCGGCCAGCTTGCGCGTTACTTCTCGGCGAGGTGTTCAACCTCGCCTGCGACCGTCACACGCAATCTGCCTCGATCATGGGCTTCGCGCCTTCCCGCGTCCTGATGGACAATCTGGGTTGAAGGAATGGCATACATGGCGAGCAAAGGTTGCAGCCTAAGATATCTGGCCCTGATCGGTGCCTTGGCCGGCATGGTCGTGGCCTCCGCCGGGG
>DAITOH010000021.1:0-14005 GCA_036834225.1 Thiobacillaceae bacterium
AATGCCCCCTGGAACCCGAAAATCGCTTGACGAGAGACACGGTTGCTCACCCTGTCGTCATGCTGCGTTGGAGCCCTGGCCCCGGCATGCGGCGCACGGCTATAATCGTGTCACTTAGCCCCGTCCCGAGTTCAGCATGAGGGAACTGACCATCCGCGAGGCGCGCGAGGGCTTGTCCTACCTGGAGCAGATGTTCGCCGACGCCGACGAGGTCCTGGTCGTGCGACGCGGGCAACTGGTCGCCCGCATCCAGCCGGTGACGCCGCAGCGCCGCTTGAGCGCGCTGAAGGCCTTCCTGGAAGGGCAGACGCTATAGAGCGTGCCGTGTGAGGTATTCCTGGCTGAAGAGCGCAAGGAGCGCGGTTGAGGGCACAGCCACACGCCCCCGCACGACCGCTCGAAGGGGGGCGCCTGCCGGGTTGTCGTGTAGCAACCGGAAGGGCGGCTAGATGAGCGCCTACACTGACACAAGCGCCCAGTCCAAGTGCTACATCCGCAAGCCGCGTTCCCAAGATGTGGTGGACTGGGCCGATGCCGAGGGGCCGGTGGCCACCTGTGGGCTGACCCAGGTCCGAATCGGCCGGCCTCTACCACGAGGCGCGCCAGTTCATAGACCTGATACCGGAGATCGCACTGCGCACGCTCGATACCCTGCACCTCGCCCACGCCCGGCACTACGGTGCGCGTGACTTCGCCACCGCCGACCGGAACCAGGAGAAGGCTGCCCGCGCCCTCGGCTTTAACACACACCTCTTTTACTGAGCCCGCTGTCATGTCAGACCAGACCTCCGCCCTCACCCCAGACGAGAACCAGATCATCGCCGAACGTCGCGCAAAACTGGCCGAGCTGCGCCGACTGGGCCCCGCCTTCCCGAACGATTTCGAGCGCCGCGACCTGGCCGGCGACCTGCACGCCGCCCACGGCCACAAGAGCAAGGAGGAACTGGAGGCCGCCGCCATCCCGGTGCAAATGGCGGGGCGCATGATGCTCAAGCGCGTCATGGGCAAGGCGAGCTTCGCCACCCTGCAGGACATGAGCGGGCGGCTGCAGATCTACATCTCCGACGACAGTGTCGGCGCCAAGGCGCACGAGGCTTTCAAGCGCTGGGACCTGGGCGACATCCTGGGGGTCACCGGCACCCTGTTCAAGACCAAAGTCGGCGAACTCACACTGTACGCCACCGGCATCCGGCTGCTGACCAAGTCACTGCGGCCGCTGCCGGAGAAGTTCCACGGGTTGACCGACACCGAGAGTAAATACCGCCAGCGTTACCTTGACCTGATCACCAACGAGGTCACGCGCCAGACCTTCATCCGTCGCTCGAAGATCGTGCAAACCCTGCGCGAGTTCATGATCGGCAAGGGTTACCTGGAGGTGGAAACGCCCATGATGCAACCCATCCCGGGTGGTGCCTCGGCCAGGCCCTTCGTCACCTACCACAACGCGCTGGACATGCCGCTTTACCTGCGCATCGCGCCGGAGCTCTATCTCAAGCGCCTGGTGGTGGGCGGGCTGGAGAAGGTGTTCGAGATCAACCGCAACTTCCGCAACGAGGGCCTCTCCACCCGGCATAACCCCGAGTTCACCATGATGGAGTTCTACGAGGCCTACCGGGACTACACCTATCTCATGGACTTCGTCGAGGAGATGCTGCGCTTCGTCAGCCACGAGGTGCTGGGCCACACCGCCGTGCCCTATCAGGGTCAGGTCATCAACCTTGCCCAGCCCTTTGCTCGCATGACCGTCTTGGAGGCGACCCGGCTCTATAACCAGGACCTAAAGGATGCGCCGCTAGATGACCCGGACTTCCTGCGCGCGGAACTTAAGCGCCGCGGCATCGCCTTCCGGCCAAACGACGGCTTAGGCAGTCTGCAACTTACCCTGTTTGAGGAGACCACCGAGCACCAGCTCATCCAGCCCACCTTCATCATGGACTATCCGGCCGAGGTCTCACCGCTTGCCCGCGCCAGCGACAGCGATCCCGCCATCGCCGAGCGCTTCGAGCTCTACATCGCCGGGCGGGAGGTGGCGAACGGTTTTTCCGAGCTTAACGACCCGGAGGATCAGGCCGAGCGCTTCATGGCCCAGGTGCGCGCCAAGGAGGCGGGTGACGAGGAGGCGATGTATTACGACGCCGACTACATCCGCGCCCTGGAGTACGGCCTGCCGCCCACCGGCGGCTGCGGCATCGGCATCGACCGCTTAGTCATGCTGCTCACCGACTCAGCCAGCATCCGCGACGTGATCCTGTTCCCGCAGCTGCGCCCCGAAAACTGAAGCGGCGCGACGATCCATGCAGGCTAAAGCCATCCGCCCCCCCTTCGAGCGCGTCCTCAGCCAAATCGAGACCGTGGTGCTGGGCAAACCCACACAGGTCCGCCTGGCGCTCACCTGCCTGCTAGCGCGCGGCCACTTGCTGATCGAGGACCTGCCAGGCGTGGGCAAGACCACCTTAGCGCACGCCCTGGCCCACACCCTGGGACTGGAGTTTAATCGCATCCAGTTCACCAGCGACCTGCTGCCAGGCGACATCCTGGGCTTTTCCGTCTACGAGAAGGACAGCGGCGGCTTCCGCTTCCACCCCGGTCCCGTATTTGCCCAGGTGGTGCTGGCCGACGAGATCAACCGCGCCACACCCAAGGCCCAGAGCGCGTTGCTGGAGGCCATGGAGGAAGGTCAGGTCAGCTTAGAGGGGGTTACGCGGCGACTGCCGGAGCCCTTCTTCGTCCTGGCTACGCAAAATCCCTACACCCAGGCGGGCGTCTATCCGCTGCCCGAGTCGCAGCTCGACCGCTTCCTGATGCGCCTGTCCCTGGGTTACCCCGATCCGGCTGCCGAACGCTCCCTGCTCGCAGGGGAGAACCGCCGGCCGCAGGCCCTGGCGCCGGTCCTGTCCCCGGCCGACCTGATGGCGGCCCAGGCCGCTGTGGATGAGGTACGCCTCGCCCCGGCCCTGCTCGACTACCTGCAGGCCCTAGTCGGCCACACCCGTAGCTGCGGCCGTTTCCTGCACGGACTCTCGCCCCGCGCCAGCCTCGGGGTGGCGCGCGCGGCACGCGCCTGGGCCTGGCTACATGACCGAGACTACGTCATCCCCGAGGACGTGCAGGCCATCTTCCCTAGCGTCGCCGGCCACCGCCTACAGGACGCGGAGGGGTTGACCGGCGGAGATGCCGCGACGCGGTCGGTGCTCGCAGCCGTGGCGATCCCTTGAGAGTCTAGGGGGCAGTTCCTCTGACCTCTGACCCCTGTCCTGACATGCAGCCCGTCCTGCTCCCCGTCCACAACCGCCTCACACGGCGACTGTTCGGCCTGGGTGCCGTAGATAGCCTGCCCATCGAGCTGACCGCCCGGCGCGTCTATATCCTGCCTTCGCGCACCGGGCTGACCTTCATGGCCCTGCTCGCGGGCATGCTGCTCGGTTCGGTCAACTACGCGCTGTCTATGGGCTATCTGTTCACCTTCCTGCTGCTGGGGCTACTTGCCTCCACCCTGTTTGCAACCTGGCGCAACCTGATCGGGATCACCCTGCAGTCGGTGGAATCAGAGCCAGCCTTTGCCGGCGACACCCTAAGCTACAGCTTCCGTCTGGCCGAGGCCCATGGACGCGCGCGCCAGTCCATCGGCGTGGCCATCGACGGCGCCGCACCGGCCTACACGATGATCCCTGCATCAGGCAACGCCCATCTCGTGCTGCAGACACCGGCGCGCAGCCGCGGCCGCCAGCCCCTGGGGCTCGTCCGGATCTACACCGAATACCCGCTCGGACTCTTCCATGCCTGGGCCCTGCTGCAGCCGGACATCACCGGCATGGTCTGGCCCCGGCCGACCGGCCCTTATCCCCTGCCCCCGCCGGCCGGTCACGAGGCCGGCAGCGGCAGCGCGACGCGGCGGGGGGTGGAGGACTTCGACAGCCTGCGTGCCTATGAGCGGGGGGAAAACCCCGCCCGCATCGCCTGGAAATCCCTGGCCCGGCACGAGGAGCCGCTGGCCAAGGGTTTCGTGACCCCGCTCGCCGTGGAACGATGGCTAGCCTGGGATGCCCTCGGTAGCCTGGCGCCCGAAGCCCGACTGTCCCAACTTGCGCGCTGGGTGCTGGAGGCGGAGCGCAGCGGCCGGCCCTACGGATTGCGCCTACCCGGCCAGAACCTGCCACCCGGCGCGGGTGTGGCCCACCGTAACCGCTGCCTGAATGCCCTGGCGCTGCTGCAAACGGAGGCGGTATGAGCCACCCGGCGAGGGCCCCCGCGCAGCGGGGATCGACGGCAAGGCGAATGCCGCCGGCCCCCTGCAAGGGACCATGGTCGCGAGAGGCCATCACATGTCATGCCTGCATGGTCAGGTGTGTGTCACGGCAGGGGGCGGCATGAACGCCGTGAACGCCGTCGTATCGGGACGTCTGGCGAAAGTCGACCTCCCGTCCCTGTTCTGGCTGCTGCCGCCCCTGCTAGCCGGCCTGCCGCATGCGGCCCACCTGCCCCTCTGGCTAAGCCTAGCCTGCGGCCTGCTCTGGCTGTGGCGGCTCGGCCTGGCCCTGGCCGGAAGGACCATGCCGGGCACCTGGGTGCGGGTCGGGCTGGCCTTAGCGGCGGTGGCGGCGGTCGTCACCCAGTTCGGTCAGTTCATCGGCCGTAGCGGCGGCGTGCCCCTGCTCATCCTGTTGCTGTTCGTCAAGCTGCTCGAGTCGGACACGCCGCGGGATCAGCGCTTGGCCCTACTGCTCACCTATTTCGTCGCCCTGAGCGTGTTCCTCTACGACCAGTCCCTGCCGATGACCGTCTATCTGCTTGCGGTGGCCTGGCTGACCACGGCGGCGCTGGCCCAGTTGCAGCCGCTGGTGCGCGCCGATGTCAGGGTGCAGCTGCTCACCGCAGGCCGGCTCTTGCTCGCTGGCGCCCCTCTGGCGCTGGCCCTGTTTATGTTCTTCCCCCGCCTACAAGCCCCGCTGTGGCTGCTGCCCAGCGGAGAGCAGGCAAGCCGGTCCGGGCTGTCCGACAGCATGCAACCGGGAGATTTCAGCCGGTTGATCCTGTCGGGCGAGATCGCCTTCCGCGCCAAGTTCGACGGACCATCGCCCGACCCTGCCACCCTCTACTGGCGCGGCCCCATCCTGAGCCATTTCGATGGCCGCGTCTGGCGGGCGATGGCCGATCAGGGCGAGCTGCGGGCAGCGGCCGAGGGGCTGGGCACCCCACTCCGCTATGCCCTGACCGTCGAGCCGCACGACCGTGTGTGGCTGTTCAGCCTGGGTCTGCCTGCGAGCCTGCCGCCTGGGACACGCCTTCAGGCCGGCATGCAGCTTACCAGCGCGCGCCCGTTGACTGAACGCCGACGCTTCGAGCTCGTGAGCTACCCCCGCTACCGGCTGGATGCAACCGAACAGGAGCTACGCGAGGCCTTGGAACTGCCGCCCGGCTTCAACCCGAACGCGCGCGCCTTAGCGGCGGAATGGCGGCACGCGGACAGCGAACCCCGAAGACTGCTCGAGCGGGGACTCAACCTGTTCCGGCGCGATTTCGCCTACACCCTGAGTCCCCCGCCTTTGGGGGTGCACAGCGTGGACGAATTCCTGTTCACCACCCGGCGCGGTTTCTGCGAGCACTACGCCAGCGCCTTCGTCTTCCTGATGCGCGCAGCCGGTGTGCCGGCGCGGGTGGTGACCGGCTATCTGGGCGGCGAAGTCAACCCGGTGGACGGACACATCGTGGTGCGCCAGTCCGATGCCCACGCATGGGCCGAGGTCTGGCTAGATAGCGCCGGCTGGGTCCAGGTCGACCCCACCGCCAGCGTCGCGCCAACACGGGTGGAACGGGGGCTTACCGCCGCCTTGCCGGCAGTCGAGGTGCCCGCCGTCCTGGCCGGTTTGCACCGGCCATGGTTGCGCGAGATCCGGCACGCCTGGGAAGCGCTCAACAACGGCTGGAACCAGTGGGTGCTGGGCTACAACCTCGACCGCCAACAGCGCTTGCTGGCCGAGTTGAGCCCCCACCTGGCCGGGCGCGCCTGGCAGCTTAGCGTCGCCGCCTTGCTCGCGGGTCTCGCGCTCATGGCCTGGATCGCCTGGCGCAGCGGCACGGGGCGGGAACGAGACGCTGCGGCCCGGCTCTATGCCCGCTTCACCGCGCGCTTAGCACGTCTAGGCATCAAGCGCGAGGCCACGGAGGGGGCGCAAGACTTCGCCCGGCGGGTTGCGAAGCAACGGCCTGACCTGGCGCAGGCCGCAGGCGAGATCAGCGCACTATACGCGCAGGCCCGCTATGCCGGTGACCCTCGCGCCCTCTCCGCGCTGGCCGAGGCGATGCGCCGGTTCCGGCCGGGACGCCAGCCAAGACGCGTAGGCTGAGGGTGGGGGTCACAGGCCATAGTCATGGGCTGGACGGCAGCGACCCGAGGGTCGACGATCTCGACACGGTCCGTATCCCCCATCCGGGTAGCTTCTCCTGCCTTGGGCATCATCCGGCGATGGTGGGATAATATGCAGTTATGAGCACACAGCAACTTAGCGACCTGCGCCAGCGCCTGAAGACCCTGCTGGCCATCCCCGACAGCCAGCGCACCGAGGCCCAGTGGGACGAGATCATCGAGCTGGAGATCACGCTCGCCCCGGGCAACAGGGAGAACGCCCCCATGTCCGGGACCCCGCGCAAGCCCAAGCCCGCCTCGGCCCAGGCCAAACCCGCCGGCGGCGGGCAGGGCAAAAGACCGTTCAAGAAATTCCACAAGCGACCGCCTAAGGCACCGCCGACCTGACCGTTCATGGCCATCCCCTGCGGCATCTACGGGCCGGGGCGGCCAATCGGCCGTGAACGGTTCGTCTATTTCGGCGGCCCCGCAATGACCTCCCATGGAGACTTCAGCATCTCCCGGGGGTTGTGAATGACATGGCCGCACGATCTATAGCCCAGACCGGAGACCCGCGTGGAACGTTTCACCATCTCCCTGGATGAAGAACTGGCCCAGGCCTTCGACCAGCTCATCCGCAGCCGCGGCTACACCAACCGTTCCGAGGCGATCCGCGACATGTTGCGCCGGGAACTGGAGCACGCCCGCCTGGCTCGGCAGGAGGCGCCCCACTGCGTGGCGATCCTATCTTATGTCTACAACTACCACGAACGACAGCTGGCCGAGCGGCTCACGGATCACCAGCACCATGCCCACGACCTCGTGGTCTCCACCATGCACGTGCACCTGGACCACGACCACTGCCTGGAGGCGGTCATCCTGCGCGGGGCAACCCAGGAGGTGAGGCGCTTCGCCGACCGTCTGTCTGCCGAGCGCGGCGTGCGTCATGGACAGCTCAACCTGATCCCCGTGGACGCCGAGTCCTTGCAGCCGCACGTGCATACCCGCCCGAAGAGCTGACGCCGGACCATGCCGGGGCGGTAGGCTTACTGCGCGATATGAAGAATTATTGATTTTTCATATTGATGATCTACAATTAGGACAACCTCATCCGGATTGTCTGTCATGCGCGTCTGCGTCCTGCTGCTGCTCGCCTCGATAGGCGCCCCCGTCGTGGCGCACGATCTGTGGATCGCCCGCGACGGCGACCTGTACACGCTGCACTACGGACATGAGGGCTCCGGCCACGCCGGCACCCGGGTCATCGAGTACAAACCGGAGCAGGTCCGGCAGGCACGCTGCTTCAGCGCGGCGGGCCGCGAACTCGCCGGCGAGCACGGTCGCGTCTGGCCGGTCACGCTGAAGGGTGAATGCGCCGCGAGCTACTTCGTCCTCTCCACCGGTTACTGGTCGAAGACCCCTTACGGTACCAAGAACCTGCCCAGAAACGAGGCCGGGGCGGTTATCGACAGCTGGCTCTCGGTCGAATCGATCAAGCGCATCGACGCCTGGGGGACGGCCCTGGCCAAGCCGCTGGGTCTGGAACTGGAGATCGTCCCCCTGGACGACCCCCTGCGCCTGCGGAAGGGCGACAAGCTGCACCTCATCGTGTACGCCGCGGGCAAACCGGTTGCGGGCGCGAAGGTGGCCTATTTCGGTCACCCCCGCGGTGTCACCGCCGCGGACGGGCGAGTCAACGTGCGATTGCAGCGGTCAGGCTTACAGCTCATTCAGGCCAGCATCGAGACCCCTCTTGCGGACGGTAAGGCCGACCGTCTCGTTAAGGCCACGGCGCTGCAGTTCGAGTCGGCGCCATGATCGGGCGTGTGCTCCTCGCCCTCTGCCTCGGCCTCGGGGCGCTCGCCGCCAGCGCGCACGATCTGCGATACGAGCTCAGTCAGGGCCAGGCGGTGGTGATCCGGCTCAGCTATGCCGATGGCAGTCCTTTCGCCTTCGAGGCCTACGAGATCTACCCGAAGGATGACAAGCTGCCCGTCCAGGTGGGCCGCACCGATGCGCGCGGCCGCGTCGCCTTCCTGCCGGAGCGCGCCGGTGCCTGGCGCTTCAAGGCCTTTTCCGCGGACGGACATGGTCTGGATTTCACGCTGACCACGGATGCCGCCGCCACGGCGGCGAGCATAGACCAGCCCCTCTATGATCGCTACGGCCGCATCGTCGCCGGCGTGGCGCTAATCCTGGGCCTGTTCGGATTCTTGAGCCTTTACCTGAAACGGAAAAAACCATGAAGACCCGCCTGCTCACCGCCCTGACCCTGGTCACCACACCCGCCCTTGCCCACCACGGCGTGGCCTCGCTGGGCGCCGCCGGCCTGGAGGGCCCCGGCATGCCGGTGGAGACCTCCAGCTCCGCCACCCTGCCCACCGGCAAATGGCTGGGTTACCTCAAGGTGGATCATGCCAAATACCGCACCTACGACCCGACCGACGCCACCGAGGCGGACTATGCGCAGTACTGGATGCTGGGCCTGGGCTACGGTTTCACGCCCTGGTTCTCGGCCTATGTCTTCCAGCCCTACAACATCAAGAAGGACGAGCCGGACGGGTTCAAGAGCCGCGGCTTCACCGACCTGAGCGTCATCGGTGTCCTGGGTTTCAAGTACGACGATGGCTGGCTGCTCACCCCCGCCAACGAGAGCCTGGACGATCTGATGGACTGGCATTTCACCGCCTACGCGGGCCTGACGCTACCCACTGGCGAGGCCAACCACCGGTTGCGCGACGGCAGCATCGCCCCCGGCATGTCCCTGGGCTTCGGAAAGCCCAGCTTGACCTATGGACTGACCGCCACCAAACAGGTGAGCGAGGTCACCACGCTCAGCTTCGAGGCAGGCCAGATCCGCTTCCAGAAATACGTCTATGACGATGGCCAGAGCATGCGCTTCGGTACCGAGACGCGGGTGAACGCCGCCCTGTCACAGCGCCTGCTGACCCTGCCGGAGCGCCGCTTCCGCCTCGATGGCAATGTAGAGCTCAACTACCTGGGTATAGGCCGCGACCGCACGGGCGCCGGCCCTGAACCGGCCACTGGCGGCAACATGCTCTACGGCGTGCTGGGCCTGCGCCTGTACCAGGACAACCTGAGCCTGGGCCTGGCGGTGAAGCGGCCGATCTGGACCGAGCTAAACGAAGAACCTGACCAGCAGGGCGCCGAGGGTAAAGAACGCTGGCGCGCCATCGTCACCTTCTCGGCCCTGTTCTGATCGCAGCCCTTTAAGCCCTGATCCCGGCGATGCATCTCCCAGACGGCTTCCTTTCGCCCCAGACCTATCTGCCCGCCTACGCGCTTTGCGCCGGGTTGTGGTGGCTTGGTCTGCGGCGGCTTAAGGCGCAGCTTGACGTGGACACCCTGCCCAGGCTGGCGGTCCTCACGGCACTCGCCTTCGTGCTGATGATGCTTGCCCTGCCGCTGCCGGGCGGGAGCACCGTGCATGCCGCCGGCATCGCCCTGCTGGCGGTGAACTTCGGGGTCTGGACGGCCTTCCTTGCCATCTCGCTGGTACTGGCCATGCAGGCCTTGCTGTTCGGCATGGGCGGCATCACGGCCCTGGCCGTGAACGCCCTGGCCATGGGCCTCATGGGTAGCGTTGCGGCCTGGCTCGCCTGGCACGGTCTCCGGAGCGTCAGTGAAGTGGCCGCCCTCATCCTGGCCGGCTGGGTGTCAGTGGCCCTGCCCGCCCTGCTCATCGCCCTCATCCTGGGCATCCAGCCCGCCATCGCCCACGATGCGGCAGGCAGACCGCTGTTCTTCCCCTTCGACCTCTCCGTCACCCTGCCCGCCGTGATGATCCCCCATGTCCTGGTAGGTCTGGGCGAGGGGCTTCTGACCTGGCTGGGCACCGCCACCCTGCAACGGCTGCAGGCACGGCACGCGGCATGAAGCGCGAACACGCCCTGCTCGTCCTCTACCTCGTCGCGGTGATCGTCACCACCGTGGTGCATGACCCCCTTAGTCTCGGCGCCGGGCTCGTCGGCCTCCTGCTGCTGGCGGGCCGCAAGGCCGCGCGCTTACTCGCGCGCTGCCTGCGTGTCATCCTCGTGTTCAACCTGGTAGTGAGCCTGGGCTATCTGGCGCTTGCGCATGTGCACGGCTTCTCGCCCTGGGAGACCCTGCTGCTGATCAACCTGCGGGTGCTCGTCCTCACCCTGATGAGCTTCCTCTTCATCGCCCGCGTCAACCTGTTTCGCGCCCTGGACTTTTCCCCCACCCTCACCTGGCTGCTTGGGCTCGCCTACAGCCAGGCCCTGGGTTTCCAGCGCGTGCATGCCGATTTCCGCCTCGCCCTGTCGAGCCGATCCATAGTTCGTCCCGGTCTGCGCGACCGCTACCGTTCCAGCGCCGCCGCCGCGGCCTGGTTCATGGACAAGGCGCTCGCCACGGCCCGGGAGAGCGCACACGCCCTGCGTGCAAGGGGCTTCTTCGGTGATTAAGCTCGCGGGCGTCAGCCACCGCTACAACGGCAGCGCGGCCCTCGTCGATGTGAGTTTCGAAGTGGCCGCCGGCGAGAAGGTGGTGCTGCTGGGGGCAAACGGCACGGGCAAATCCACCCTACTCAAGATCCTGGACGGCCTCATCCGCCCTGATCGCGGCCTCTATACCTACAAGGGCGAGGCGATCGACCCCCGCCGGCTCAGGGATCCGCAGCTCAACCGCCGTTTCCGCGCCGAGGTGGCCCTGCTGTTCCAGAATCCGGATGCCATGCTGTTCAACCCCACGGTCTACGACGAGATCGCCTTCGGTCCGCGTCAGCTCGGGCTGCCGGACGTCGACGACCGCGTGCGCCGCTGGGCCGAGCGCATGCGGCTTACACCCCTGCTCGAACGTCTGCCCTTCAGCCTGTCCGGCGGCGAGAAGCAGAAGCTGGCCCTGGCCGCCCTGCTCGCCGTGGGACCCCGGCTGCTGTTGCTGGACGAACCGGCCGCTGCCCTCGACCCCCGCAGCACCGGCTGGCTCATCGACTTCCTGGCGGAGCTGCCCATCACCGTCATCACCACGACGCACAACCTGAGCCTCGCCCCCGAGCTGGGCAGCCGCGCCCTGGTCCTGGGCGAGGACCACCGCCTGATCCACGACGGCCCGATCGAAGACTTTCTGGCCGACCAGGAAAAACTCCTCGCCTCCAATCTGGTGCATAGCCACCGGCACCGCCACGGCGAACTGGAACACCGGCATTTCCACACGCACGACTGGGAATAGACGCAGCCTGAACGTTGCGTAGGTGACCTGCAACGCGCGGCGAACCCTGCAACACGGGATAGCATCCAAACTGGATGAGTGCGACACTTGTTGCCCCATGTCCACCGCCGCCCGCCGCACCCTCGATCTGCCCATCGCTGGCATGACCTGCGCGGCCTGCTCGACGCGGCTGGAGAAGAATCTCAACCGCCTGGAGGGGGTGAGCGCCAGTGTGAACCTGGCGGCGGAGCGGGCACGGGTGGAGTTCGACCCGGCCATTACCGACCCGACGGCCATCCTCGCCCAGGTGGAGAAGACCGGCTTTACGGTGCCGGCGCAAACCCTTGACCTAGAGCTTATCGGGATGACTTGTGCCGCCTGCTCGGCCCGTATCGAGCGGGTCCTCAATGCGCTGCCCGGTGTGGAAGCGCGCGTCAACCTGGCCACCGAACGGGCACGGGTGCGCTATACGCCCGGGCTCGTCGACCCCAACACCCTCATCGCAGCGATCGAGCGCGCGGGCTACGGTGCCCACCCGATCACCGAAGCGACCCGCGCCGAGGAGAGGGCACGCCGCGCGGCGGAATACCGGCGCGAGCGCCGCCTCTTCACCCTCTCGGCCGTACTCACCCTGCCGCTGATAGCGCAGATGCTGCCCATGCTGGCCGGCGAAGCGCATGCCATGTGGCTGCCCGGCTGGCTGCAGTGGCTGCTGGCCACACCGGTGCAGTTTTGGGTCGGGCGCCGCTTCTATGTCGGCGCCTGGCACGCCCTGCGTGGCGGCAGCCCCAACATGGACGTGCTGGTGGCACTCGGCACCAGCGCGGCCTATTTCTACAGCCTGGCTATGCTGCTCATCGATGCGATCGGGCATCTCTACTTTGAGGCCAGCGCCGCGGTGATCACCCTCGTGCGGCTGGGCAAGCTGCTGGAGACGCGCGCGAAATCGCGCACCTCTTCGGCGATCGAACAGCTCATAGCCCTGGCCCCGGCCACCGCCCGGGTCGAGCGCGACGGCGAGGTGGTGGAGGTGGCTGCCGCGGCGCTCAAACCCGGCGACACCGTCGTGGTGCGCGCTGGCGAGCGCATCCCCGTGGACGGCGTGGTGACCGAGGGCAGCTCCGGCGTCGACGAGGGCATGCTCACCGGCGAGAGCTTGCCGGTGGCCAAGGCCGCTGGCGACAGGGTGTACGCTGGCACGCAGAATTTGGACGGTCTACTCAAGCTGCGCGCCGAAGGGGTAGGGGCGCACACCCAGCTCATGGAGATCGTGCGGCTGACCGAGGCGGCGCAAGGGTCCAAGGCCCCCATCCAGCATCTGGTCGACCGCATCTCTGGGGTCTTCGTGCCAGTGGTGGTCCTCATCGCGCTCGCCACCTTCGCGCTCTGGTGGTGGGCAACCGGAGAGCTGGCGGCGGGCCTGATCCCCGCCGTGGCCGTGCTGGTCATCGCCTGCCCGTGTGCCCTGGGCCTAGCCACGCCCACTGCGGTGATGGTGGGGTTAGGCCGCGGTGCCCAGCTTGGCATCCTCATCCGCAGCGCGGAGGCCATGGAGCGCGCAGAACGCCTGAGCGTGCTGGCCGTGGACAAGACCGGCACCCTGACCGAGGGACGCCCCGCCCTGCAGACCGTTCAGACCGAGTCCGAGCAGAAGCTCACCGAGGCTGAGGCCCTGCGGCTGGCCGCCGCCCTGGAACAGGGTGTACATCACCCCCTGGCAGATGCCCTGGTGGCCGCCGCCCGTGCCCGCGGCCTTATCCTGCCGGCGGTAGAGGACTTCGAGAACGTGGGTGGGCGAGGGGTGCGCGGCCGGGTGGCGGGGCGATCGCTGCTGCTGGGCGATCCGACCTGGCTTGCGGCCCTTGGCCTGGCGGATGCAGTCGGGCGGGCAGCGGCGTTGGTCTCGGCCGGCCAGACCGTGGTGGGTCTGGCCGAGACGGAGTCGGTGTCAGATCACGGGATTATCCGCCCGCTGGCCTGGTTCGCCTTCGCCGACCGGCTGCGCCCCGGCTCCGCCGCGGCCATCGCCCGCCTGCACCGCGCCGGCGTAAAAGTGGTGATGCTGACCGGGGACAATGCGGCCGCCGCCGCGGCTATCGCCCAGGCAGCCGGGATCGAAGAGGTGCGCGCCCAGGTTAGACCCCAGGACAAGGCCGCCCTGGTGGCCGCCCTCAAGGCCGATGGCGGCAGCGTCGGCATGGCCGGCGATGGCATCAACGATGCCCCGGCCTTGGCCGTGGCCGATGTGAGCTTCGCCATGCGCTCCGGTGCCGACATCGCCCTCGAGGCCGCCGACATCACCCTCATGCGCAACGACCTCGACTCCGTTGCCGACGCCCTGGCCCTGTCGCGCGCGGTCATGCGCAAGATCCGCCAGAACCTGTTCTTCGCCTTCGCCTACAACGTGCTGGCCCTGCCGCTAGCCGCCATGGGCTATCTTAGCCCCGTCATCGCCGGGGCCGCCATGGC
>DAITOH010000022.1:0-8411 GCA_036834225.1 Thiobacillaceae bacterium
GGGCGGCCATCCTCTCACTCACACTCGCCGCTTACTGTTCTTCGCCGAACTTGTCCGCAATCAGGGTGGTGAGTGCGGCCATGGCCTCCTCTTCGTCCGGGCCGTCGACCTCCAGTTTGAGGGTGGTGCCCTTGGCTGCGGCCAGCATCATCACGCCCATGATGCTCTTGCCATTGACACGGCGGCCGTCGCGGGCGATCCAGATCTCGGCCGCGAAGCGGCCCGCGGTCTGGGTCAGCTTGGCCGAGGCGCGGGCATGCAGGCCGAGCTGGTTGAGGATCTGGACCTCACGCGTGAGCATGGGCATATTCGGGCTGGATGTGAAAGGTGCCCTCGTGCGCCCCCTGCACCACGTGGTCGGCGAGCTGGGCAAGCGGCTCGCGCCGGTAGGTAATGGCCTTGAGCAGCATGGGCACGCTAGCGCCAGAGACCGCTTCGACGCGTCCCGGTTCCACCAGCCGGCAGACTGTGTTGCAGGGGGTGGCCCCGTAGACGTCGGCCAGGATCAACACCCCATCACCCTCGTCGAGCAGGGCGACCCTGCCTCGGGCCTCGGCCAGCAGGCGTTCTGGATCGCCGCCGTCGGACAGGTCGAGCGAGAGCAGGCGCTCCGGGCGCTTGCCGAGGACATAGGTCGCGCAGTCGATGAGGGACTCGCCCAGACTGCCGTGGGCGACGACGAGGATGCCGATCATGTTGGCTTGGAGTTATATAACCAAAGCTAGTTTAGCATTCCCTCATATACCCTCTGACGGCATATGCACTACCGGCGATGGGAGGATACGACCATTGTGGTCATGGGGTTACATTTGGGCCCGGAACGCTCGCCGGATAGAATTCGACGCTAGGCACTCCAACGCCCCATCACCCTCCGGCCTTCCCCCTTCCATGTCCGAGCGCATCCGCGAGATCCCCTACAACTACACCTCGTTCTCGGACCGCGAGATCGTGCTGCGCATCCTCGGTGCCGAAGGCTGGCGGCTGGTCGACGAACTGCGCCACGAGCGGCGCACCGGCCGCTCGGCCCGGATGCTCTTCGAGGTGCTGGGCGACATCTGGGTGGTCTCACGCAACCCCTATCTGGAGGACGATCTGCTCGCCGACGCACGCCGTCGCCGGCTGCTGGTGGATGCGCTGCGCCACCGTCTGGCGGAGATCGAAAAGCGCCGCCAGGGCAATGAGCGGGTGGGGCGCCTGCTGGCGCTGGCCCACGGGGCCGTCGCCGCCTTCGAGGCCGGCTTCGAGGCGACCCGAGCCCTGCGGGAGGCCTGCCTGCGCCGACTCTCCCGCCACACCCGCCGCGATAACATCGCCTTCGACGGCTTCGCCCGCGTCTCCCACGTCACCGACGCCACCGACTGGCGGGTGGAGTACCCCTTCGTGGTCCTCTATCCGGATGCCGAGGACGAGATCCCCGGACTGGTGGCGGGCTGCATCGAGCTCGGCCTGACCGTCATCCCGCGCGGCGGTGGCACGGGCTACACCGGCGGCGCCGTGCCGCTGACCCCCCGCGCGGCGGTGATCAACACCGAGAAGCTGGACTGGATCGCCCCTATCGAGCAGCGTCTCCTGCCCGGTCACGACCGCCCGACGCCGGTCATCCGCTGCGGCGCCGGGGCGGTGACCCGGCGGGTGATGGAGGCGGCCGAGGCCGCCGGCCTGGTCTTTGCCGTCGACCCCACCTCGGCGGACGCCTCCTGCATCGGCGGCAACGTGGCCATGAACGCCGGCGGCAAGAAGGCGGTGCTGTGGGGTACGGCGGTGGACAACCTGCTGTCCTGGAAGATGGTCACGCCCGAGGCTGACTGGCTCGAGGTCACGCGACTGAACCACAACCTGGGCAAGATCCACGACATTGACACGGCCCGTTTCGAGATCCGCCGCTATGACGCCAACGGCCGCCCCAAGGGTGCAGCGGAGGTCCTGGAGATCCCCGGCGCCGCCTTCCGCAAGGCGGGCCTCGGCAAGGACGTCACCGACAAGTTCCTGGCCGGGCTGCCCGGCGTACAGAAGGAAGGCTGCGACGGCCTGATCACGCAGGCCAGCTTCGTGCTGCACCGCATGCCGGCGCATGTGCGCACCGTCTGCCTTGAGTTCTTCGGCCGCGCCCACGAGGCGGTGCCGGCTATCGTCGAGATCAAGAACCACCTCGACGCACGGCCGGGTGGCGTGGTGCTCGCCGGCCTGGAACACCTCGATGCCCGCTACGTGAAGGCGGTGGGCTACGCCACCAAGTCGACGCGCAGCGTCAGGCCGAACATGGTGCTGCTGGCCGACGTGGCCGGCGACGACGAGGCGGCGGTGGACGCCGCCGCCCAGCACATCGTCGGGCTTGCCGGTCGCCGCGGCGGCGAGGGCTTCATCGCTGTGAGCGCCGAGGCGCGGCGCAAGTTCTGGCTTGATCGGGCGCGCACCGCCGCCATCGCCGCGCACACCAATGCCTTCAAGATCAACGAGGACGTGGTCATCCCGCTCGACCGCCTGGCGGACTACATCGACGGCGTCGAGCGCATCAACATCGAGTTGTCCATCGCCAACAAACTGGAACTGCTCGACGCCCTGGAAGCGTTCTTCCGCGGTAGTCTGCCGCTGCATGAGCAGGAGGACGACGTCGTCGCCGACCCCGGCCTGACCGAGGAGCGTCGCCGCCGCGCCCTGGAGCTGCTCGCCGTGGTCCGCCGCCGCTGGCAGGGCTACCTGGACGGCCTCGATGCACCGCTCGTCCCGGATGCCTGCGGCCTGGACGGCCGGCCTATCGTCATGGCGGGCGACAAGACCGTATTCCGGGCCTTGCAGGACAAGAGTCTGCGGGTGTCCTGGAAGCGCGAGGTGCGCGACGAGCTGCGCCGCCTGTTCACCGGTCGCGAGTACGAGCCCGTGCTGGCTGCGTGCGAGGCGATCCACCGCAAGATCCTCAAGGGCCGCGTGTTCGTCGCCCTGCACATGCACGCCGGCGACGGCAACGTGCATACCAACATCCCGGTCAACTCCGACGACTACGCCATGCTCAAGGCGGCCAACGCCGCCGTGGCGCGCATCATGCGGCTGGCGGTCGAGCTGGGCGGGGTCATCTCCGGTGAGCACGGCATCGGCATCACCAAGCTGGAGTTCCTGTCCGAGGCCACCCTGGCCGAATTCGCCGCCTACAAGGGCCGGGTCGATCCGCAAGGTCACTTCAACCGGGGCAAGCTCATGCGGGGGGCAGACCTGACCAATGCCTACACGCCCAGCTTCAACCTGCTGGAGCTGGAGTCGCTGATCATGGAGCAGTCCGAGATCGGGGCGATTGCCGACTCCATCAAGGACTGCCTGCGCTGCGGCAAGTGCAAGCCGGTGTGCAACACGCACGTGCCGCGCGCCAGTCTGCTCTACAGCCCGCGCAACAAGATCCTGGCCACCTCGCTGCTGATCGAGGCCTTTCTCTACGAGGAGCAGACCCGGCGCGGTATCTCGCTGCGGCACTTTAAGGAGTTCGACGACGTAGCGGATCACTGCACGGTGTGCCACAAGTGCGTCAATCCCTGCCCGGTGGACATCGACTTCGGCGACGTCACCGCCGCCATGCGCCACTTCCTGATCAGCACCGGCAAGAAGAAACCCAGCCTGGTCAGCCGCGCCGCGCGGCTCTTCCTCGACAGCACCGACGCCGATGCCATCAACCTCACGCGCGCGGGCATGATCCGGCTGGGCTATGCCGGCCAGCGCCTCGGTCATGCCGTGGTCAGCAGGCTGGGTCTGGAACGGGGCCAGAAGCGTCTACCGCCCGCCACGGTCGGCAAGCCGGACATCCCCGCCCAGGTCATCCACTTCCTCAACCGGCCACTGCCCAAGGGACTGCCCAGCAAGACCAGCCGCGCCCTGCTGGGCATCGAGGACCCCAAGCGGGTGCCCATACTGAGGAACCCTAAGAAGGTGGGCGAGGACAGCGACGCGGTGTTCTACTTCCCGGGCTGCGGCTCGGAGCGACTCTTCTCGCAGGTGGGTCTCGCCACCCAGGCCCTGCTCTTCGAGGTGGGTGCCCAGACCGTGTTGCCGCCGGGCTATCTGTGCTGCGGCTACCCGCAGACCGCCACCGGCGACCGTGAGCAGGGCGAGCACATCACCACCCAAAACCGGGTGCTGTTCCACCGCGTGGCCAACACCCTCAACTACCTGGACATCCGGACGGTCATCGTCTCCTGTGGCACCTGTCTGGACCAGCTCAAGGAATACCAGTTCGACAAGATCTTCCCCGGCTGCCGGTTGCTGGACATCCATGAGTACCTCATGGAGAAGGGTGTCAGATTGGAAGGGGTCAGCGGCGCACGCTACATGTACCACGATCCCTGCCACAGCCCGATGAAGGTCCACAACCCGCTCACCACCGCAAAGACCCTGCTCGGCGCCGAGGTGAAACTGTCCGAGCGCTGCTGCGGTGAGGCCGGCACCTTCGCCGCCACCCGGCCCGACATCGCCACCCAGGTGAAGTTCAGGAAGCGCGAGGAGATCGCCCGTGTGGCCGACGGCTTGCGCACAGAGACGCCGGGCACGCGCGTCAAGCTGCTCACCTCCTGTCCGTCCTGCCTGCAGGGCCTGTCGCGCTACGAGGGCGAGACCGGCGTCGAGGCCGACTACATCGTCGTCGAACTGGCCCGGCACCTGCTCGGCGAGGACTGGATGAACGACTTCATCCGAAGGGTGCGCGACGGCGGCATCGAGCAGGTCTTGTTATGACGACCCGCACGACGGGCGAGCCTGCGCCGCACGCCTGCTTCGGACCAAGGCTGCCGGGCCGCTCAGATTTGAGAGCATGATCGACGTGAACTGCCCCCTTTGCGTGCCAGCGCAAGAATCCGTGCTCTGGTCCGACGCCCTGTGCCGCGTGATCTGGGTCGACAGCCCCGACTACCCAGGCGACTGCCGCGTCGTCCTGAACGCCCATGTGCGCGAGATGAGCGACTTGCCCGAGGACGAGCGCCAGCGTCTCATGGCGGTGGTCTTCGCCGTCGAGGCGGCGGTGCGCGAAGTCCTGCGGCCCGACAAGGTCAACCTCGCCAGCCTGGGCAACCAGGTGACGCATCGCACTGGCACGTGATCCCCCGCTTCGAGGATGACCCCCAGTTTCCAGACCCGATCTGGGCGGCGCCGCGCCGCCCCTTGCGTCCGCGGGGCGAGGTCGGCGAGCTTTAGGCAGCGGCTTGCCCGGGCGGTGGCGGCGTTTCTCTCGCCGCCGGAATGATGCGTTCGGCGGGAAACACCGCCGTGAAGGTGCTGCCCTTACCCACCGTGCTCTCGATCTTAAGCCGCGCCTGGTGCCGTTGCAGCACGTGCTTGACGATGGCGAGCCCCAGCCCGGTGCCGCCAGTTGCGCGCGAGCGACCCCGGTCGACGCGGTAGAAGCGCTCGGTGAGCCTCGGGATGTGCTGGGCCTCGATGCCCTCGCCCGTGTCGGTGACCGAGAATTCGGCCCCACCGGCGGCGTTGTTGCGCCAGCGCAGGGTGATGCGGCCGCCGGCGGGGGTGTAGCGCACGGCGTTGGACACCAGGTTGCTAAGCGCACTGTGGATCTCCTTCGGGTTGCCGGCGATGCAGGCGTCGCTTTCCAGTTCCAGGCTCACCGTGTGGCGGCCGCCGCTCAAGGTCTCCGCCTCGCGCAGCAGGCTGCGGGCCAGCGTCGGCACATCCACCGGTTCCATGTGGTTGTCGGTGTCCGCCTCCAGCCGCGCCAGGGTGAGCAGATCGTCGACCAGGCGGCGGATGCGGTCGGATTGCTCGCGCATCAGCTGGATGTGGTTCCTGAACTGTTTGGGATCGGGCTGCTCCATGTCGGCGAAGGCCTCCAGAAAGCCGACGATGACCGTGATGGGGGTACGCAGCTCGTGCGAGACATTGGCGACGAAGTCCCGTCGCATGGCATCCACCCGGACCAATTCCGTGATGTCATGGCAAAGGAGCATCTTCTGGCCCCGCGGCAGGGGCACCCGCTGCAGGGTCAGGGTCCGGTTGCCGTCCCCCGCTGCCGGCATAGTGAAGGCGCCGTCGAGCGGGCCCGTCAGCCAGGCATTGAAGGCGGCGTTGCGCACGATATAGCTGATGAACTGACCCAGGTCGCGCTTGTCCTTCAGGCCGAGCTGGCCCTGGGCCGCCTGGTTGAACCAGACGATGCGCTGCTGCTCATCCAGGATGACCACACCGTCCGGCAACAGACGTGCGGCATGCAGCATCTGCTCCAGGTCGGTCTGGATGCGGGCGCGCTCATCACGGTAAGACTGGATCACCTTGTCCACCCGATGGAGGACGTCGCCCCACAGACCGCGGGATGCCGGCATCGGCTCCGACGGTGAGGCCAGCCAGACCTCGAAGCGTCTGAACTGGCGCAGGTGGTGGATCAGTTGCAGCGCGAGGCCGAGGCTCAAGGCGAGCAGGCCGGCGAGGGCATCGACGGCCAGCCAGAGTGTCAGGGATAGGACGAGCAGGCCGAGGATAGACCCCAGGGCCCGCCACCAGTATGGCTGCACGGGCAGGTTCGGGTTGAGGGAATCGGGGATTCTAGATCAGGTCGCCGACAGGCGATATCCAGAACCGCGCACGGTCTGGATCAGGCGGTTGTGACCGGTCGGTTCCAGCGCTCTGCGCAGCCGCCGGATATGCACGTCCACTGTGCGCTCCTCGACGAAGACGTGGTCACCCCAGACGTGATCCAGCAACTGGGAGCGGGAATAGACCCGCTCCGGGTGTGTCATCAGGAAATGCAGCAGGCGGAATTCGGTCGGGCCAAGTTCAAGTGGTGTGCCGTCGCCGAACACCCGGTGGCTCACCGGATCGAGCCTAAGGCCGGCGATTTCCACCGGGTCCTCGGTCATCTGCGGCGCACGGCGGCGCAACACCGCCTTGATGCGGGCCATCAGCTCCCTCGGGCTAAAAGGTTTGGTGATGTAGTCATCGGCGCCGATGTCTAGCCCGAGCACCTTGTCGCGCTCTTCGGTGCGTGCGGTGAGCATGATGATGGGGATGCCCTTTAGGCGGTGGTCGGCGCGCACCCGGCGGGCAAAATCGATGCCCGACATGCCCGGCAGCATCCAGTCCAGCAGGATCAGGTCCGGCAATGCCCCGCGCAGCATGCCGAAGGCCTCCTCCGCATCCGGGGCCACCAGCACGTCGTGGCCGTGCTGCCCCAGATTGAATTTGAGGACCTCCTGTATGCCGGGTTCGTCTTCGACCACCAGGATGGTTGCGGACATGGCCTACTCCCTTCTGCATAACCGGTAGCGCATGTTATGACGATTGCATGAAAGTATTGTGACGGTGATGACGCCAGCCTGCGTCCGGCGCCCGCTTCTTGGAGTAATATGCGGGCGGTTTGTCCTGCGCACCGACCCCATGACGATCGCCCAACTCACACCCCAGCAAAAGGCCCAGGTGATCGCCGAGGCCCTGCCCTACATCCAGCGCTTCTATGGCAAGACCGTGGTGGTCAAGTACGGCGGCAACGCCATGGTCGACCCGGTGCTCAAGGCCGCCTTTGCCCGCGACGTGGTTCTACTCAAGCTGGTGGGCATGAATCCGGTGGTCGTGCATGGCGGCGGGCCGCAGATCGAGGACTTGCTGAAACGGGTGGGCAAGAAGGGCGAATTCATCCAGGGCATGCGAGTGACTGACGCCGAGACCATGGAGGTGGTCGAGATGGTGCTGGGCGGCCAGGTGAACAAGGAAATCGTCAATCTGATCAACGGCGCCGGCGGCAAGGCCGTGGGCCTGACCGGCAAGGACGGCCGCTTCATCCGCGCCCGCAAGCTCCTCATGCCCTCCAAGGACAGGCCGGGCGACTTAATCGACATTGGCCAGGTGGGGGAGATCACCCAGATCGACCCCTCCCTCATTGCCTTTCTCGACTCCGGCGACTTCATCCCGGTCATCGCCCCCATCGGCGTGGGCGAGGCGGGCGAGACCTACAACATCAACGCCGACGTGGTGGCCGGCAAGCTGGCCGAGGTGCTCAAGGCGGAGAAGCTGGTGCTACTCACCAATACCCCGGGGGTGCTGGACCAGAACGGTAACCTGCTCACGGGCCTCACCCCGTGCAAGATCGACGAGTTGGTGGCTGACGGCACGCTCTCCGGCGGCATGCTGCCCAAGATCGCCTCCGCCCTCGATGCCGCCAAGAGCGGTGTCAAGGCCGTGCACATCATCGACGGCCGCGTCGAGCACGCCCTGCTGCTAGAGATCATGACGGATCAGGGCGTAGGCACGCTAATCAAGGCAGAGTGATTCAGGGTTCAGGTAGGTTACAGTTCAGCTTGTGGCGGCCTGCGGCCGCCTCCTGTATAGACCGAACCCTGTAACCTGAACCCTGCTACCCTCTACGCATGGAGTCGAAGAAGGCGTCGTTGTCCTTGGTGACGCGGATCTTGTCGAGCAGGAATTCCATCGCT
>DAITOH010000022.1:8511-13711 GCA_036834225.1 Thiobacillaceae bacterium
GAAGGCGTCGTTGTCCTTGGTGACGCGGATCTTGTCGAGCAGGAATTCCATCGCTGAAAGGTGCGCCCTTCGGAGGGCGGAGCAGGGGCCCCACGCAGTGGGGATGCGACCCCGCAGAGGGGTGCGACCTGGAAGCGCCTGACTCACCCTCGGCGCATCGAGTCGAAGAAGGCGTCGTTGTCCTTGGTGACGCGGATCTTGTCGAGCAGGAATTCCATCGCTTCCAGGTCGTCCATCGGATAGAGCAGCTTCCTGAGCACCCAGATCTTCTGCAGGATCTCGGGCTTGATGAGCAGCTCCTCCTTGCGGGTGCCTGAGCGGTTGACGTTGATGGCGGGATAGACCCTTTTTTCCGCCATGCGCCGGTCGAGGTGGATCTCCAGGTTGCCGGTGCCCTTGAATTCCTCGTAGATCACGTCATCCATGCGGCTGCCCGTGTCGATCAGCGCCGTGGCCAGGATGGTGAGACTGCCGCCCTCCTCGATGTTGCGCGCGGCGCCGAAGAAGCGCTTGGGCTTCTGCAGGGCGTTGGCGTCCACGCCGCCGGTGAGCACCTTTCCGGAGGTCGGCTGCACGGTGTTGTAGGCGCGCGCAAGCCGGGTGATGGAGTCGAGCAGGATGACTACGTCCTTCTTGTGCTCGACTAAGCGTTTGGCCTTCTCCAGCACCATCTCGGCGACCTGCACGTGCCGGCTGGCCGGCTCGTCGAAGGTGGAAGCCACCACCTCGCCCTTGACCGTGCGCGTCATCTCCGTGACCTCCTCGGGGCGCTCGTCGATGAGCAGGACGATGAGCACGGCCTCGGGATAGTTGGCGGTGATGGCGTGCGCGATGTGCTGCAGCATCACCGTCTTGCCCGATTTTGGCGGCGCCACGATCAGCCCGCGCGAGCCCTTGCCGATGGGGGAGATGATGTCGATCACCCGGCCGGTGAGGTTCTCCTCCGCCTTGATGTCCCGTTCCAGCTTGTAGGGCTCATTCGGGAACAGGGGCGTGAGGTTCTCGAACATGATCTTGTGCTTGAGCACCTCGGGTGGATCGCCATTGACCTTGTCGAGCTTGGTCAGGGCGAAATAGCGCTCGCCGTCCTTGGGGGTGCGCACCTCGCCCTCGATGGTGTCGCCAGTGCGCATATTGAAACGGCGCACCTGCGAGGGCGAGACGTAGATGTCGTCTGGGTTGGCCAGATAGGAGGTGTCGGGCGAGCGCAGGAAACCGAAACCGTCCGGCAGCACCTCCAGCACACCGTCCCCGTAGATGATCTCGCCCTGTTTGGCCTTGGTCTTGAGCAGGGCGAAGATCAGCTCCTGCTTGCGCATGCGGTTGGCATTCTCGATGCCGTTGGCCTCCGCCATCGCCAGCAGTTCGCTGACGTGCAGATGTTTCAATTCCGATAGATGCATGTTCTCGATGCTGCTTTGGGGTGGGGCCGGCTTAAGGCCGGGAGCGCGGGAGAAGCGGGTCGGGATGGGGCGCCCGGAAGGACATCCGGGCGCGGGCAGACTAGCGAAGTTCAGATGTTGCTGTCAATAAAGGCGGTGAGCTGAGATTTTGACAGCGCGCCCACCTTGGTGGCCTCCACGTTGCCGTTCTTGAAGATCATCAGGGTCGGGATGCCGCGGATGCCGTATTTGGGTGGAATCTGCTGGTTTTCGTCGATGTTGAGCTTGCAGACCTTGAGGCGGCCGGTGTACTCCTTGGCCACCTCGTCCAGGATGGGAGAGATCATCTTGCACGGGCCGCACCAGTCCGCCCAGTAATCCACCAGCACCGGCATGGGCGATTGCAGGACCTCCTGCTCGAAGGTGTCGTCTGTCACGTAATGGATGTGTTCGCTCATCTTGGAAACCTCGCTTGGGAAGGAAGTGGTGTTAAGGCTATGATAGCAGTGCCCCCGGCCCGGAAACATCGCCCGAGCCGCCCCCGGAGGGGGCCACGTCATTCTTGGGGCGGCCCGACGAATGACTTGTGTGCGCCGCCAGCGGGAAGTTGCCGCTATGCTAGCGAAAAAGCCACGGAGAAGAAAGGCATGACCTACGTCGTTACCGAGAACTGCATCCAGTGCAAATACACCGACTGTGTGGACGTCTGTCCGGTGGACTGTTTTCACGAGGGGCCCAATTTCCTGGTCATCGACCCCGACGAATGCATCGACTGCACCCTGTGCGTGGCGGAGTGTCCCGCGGAGGCCATCTTTGCCGAAGATGATGTGCCGGACGACCAGCGTCACTTTATCCAGCTCAACGCGGAGCTCGCCAAGCTCTGGCCGGTGATCGTAGAGAAGAAGCCTCCCTTGGCCGACGCCGACGACTGGAACGGCAAGCCAGACAAGCTGAAGCTGCTGCAACGCTGAAGCAGCTCAATCGCCGCTCATGCCCGCTACGCGTATGCCCTGCTGGCCGGCGAATTCCAGCATGCGGTTGATGGAGCGCACGGCCCTGACACGGATGTCCTCGGCCACGTGAATCTCGTTTTCCCCCGTCTCCAACACGTGCGCCAGTTTCCTCAGACCATTCATGGCCATCCACGGGCAGTGGGCGCAGGACACACAGGTCGCCCCTTTGCCGCCGCTGGGGGCCTCCAGCAGGAGCTTGTCGGGGGCCACCTCGTGCATCTTGTGGAAGATGCCGATGTCAGTGGCGACGATGAAGCTCTCGTTCGGCAACTCACGCACGGCGCGGATCAACTGTGTGGTGGACCCTACCACATCGGCCATGGCGATCACCTCCGCTGGCGACTCCGGGTGCACCAGGATGGCGGCCTGCGGGTGCGCCCGCTTCAGCTCACGGATCCCCTCGGCCTTGAACTTCTCGTGCACCACGCAGGCGCCCTGCCAGAGGATCATGTCCGCGCCCGTGGCGCGCTGCACATAGTCGCCGAGATGGCGGTCTGGTGCCCATAGGACCTTCTCGCCGCGCTGGGCGAGATGCTGCACCACTTTCACGGCGATGCTGGAGGTCACCACCCAGTCGGCACGGGCCTTGACCGCCGCCGAGGTGTTGGCGTAGACCACCACGGTGCGCTCCGGGTGGGCATCGCAGAAGGCGATGAATTCCTCCGCTGGACAAGAGAGGTCCAGCGAGCACTCGGCCTTAAGGTCGGGCATCAGTACCCGTTTTTCCGGGTTGAGGATCTTGGCCGTCTCGCCCATGAAACGCACGCCGGCCACGATCAAGGTCTTCGCCTTCGAGGCATGGCCGAAGCGGGCCATCTCCAGGGAATCCGACACGCAACCGCCGGTCTCTTCCGCCAGGCGTTGGAGATCACCCGAGGTGTAGTAATGGGCTACCAGCACGGCATCCTGCTCCATGAGCAGGCGTTTGATGCGTGCGATCAGTGCCTCACGTTCATCATCGGCCAGTGTCTCCTCGACGATCGGGGGGACATCCAGCACCGGGTGAGCGGCGGGGGGCAAGGCCGTGACAGGAGTCATGATGGATGAAGCGGATCCTTGGCGTTTTCTGAGGATAACTGCATCTTAGCCGGATTTGGGGGCCGGATGCAGACCTGTCAAGGGCCCGTGGTTGTGCGCTGTTGGTAGACTTCCTGGTCATGCGACAACTGATCCTGGAAATTCGACCCGACGCGGCCCCCACCCTCGGCAATTACCTGCCGGGGGCCAATATCGAGGCCTGGAGCGCATTGTGTGCCGCGGCAGACGGCAGCCTGGCGGAGGCGGTGATCTATTTGTGGGGGCCGCCGGGTGCCGGCAAGACCCACCTTCTGCGGGCCGTGGCCGATTCGGCGCGCGCGCTGGGTCGTCCGGCCCATTACGTGCCGGCGGGCGAGCCTCTGCCGGAAGCACCCTTCGGGTTGCTGGCCGTGGATGACGTGCAGGACTTAGACGAGGCCGGGCAGATCGCCCTGTTCGATCGCATCAACTCGGCCAGGGAAGGTCAGGGTGTGGTGGTGGCTGCCGGTCATGCTGCCCCCGCCCGCATGGCCCTGCGGCCGGACCTGACCAGCCGTCTGTCATGGGGGCTGGTCTTCACGCTGCTACCTCTGGACGACGAGAACAAGCTGATGGCCATCATCAAGCGGGCTCATGCCAGAGGCATGGACCTGCCCCAGGAGGTTGCACGTTATCTGCTCAGCCACTGCCGGCGCGATCTGCCCAACCTGCTGGCGTTAGTGGATGCCCTGGATGACTATTCCCTCAGTCTGAAACGCCCGGTGTCCCTGGCCCTGCTGAAAGCCATGCTCGACGCTGTTTAGATGCACCTTCTCGCCTGCATCAGTCATCACGGACGCGGCCATCTGGCCCAGACCGCGCCGGTGCTCAATGCATTGCAGGCGTTGTGGCCGGGTCTGAGGTTGACCGTGCGTTCTGCCTTGCCCCATTCGGTCCTGGCCGACCGCATCCATGGCCCGTTCGAGCATGACCCGCAAGCGGCGGACTGTGGCTTTCTGATGCAAGACGCCCTGCGCATCGACCTTAAGGCGAGCTTGACGGCCTACCGCGCCTTCCATGCCGACTGGCAGGCGCGGGTGTCTCGGGAGGCGGAGATGCTGCTTGCGGCCGGTATCGATGGCGTGCTAAGCAACATTGCCTACCTTCCGCTTGCTGCCGCGCGGGCTGCGGGCCTGCGCTCGGCTGCACTGTGTTCCCTCAATTGGCTGGACATCTTCCGCCATTACCTGGGCGACGCGCCGGACGGGACGGTGATCATGGGCCAGATGGCGGATGCTTATCAGTCCGCCACGGCCTTTTTTCGGCCAGCGCCGTCGATGCCCATGGCCGACCTGGTCAATGCCCGCGCTGTACCCCCTATCGCACATCTTGGCGTCGAGCGGCGAGACGAACTGCGCCGTCGGCTGCAGTTACCCGCCGGATGCCGTCTGGTGCTAGTCGGCATGGGCGGCATCACCTACCGTTTGCAGGGCGAGGGCTGGTGTCGAGGGCGTAACCTGGCTTGGCTGGTGCCCGACGATTGGGGCACCAACGGTTGCCGCGTGTATGGCTTTTCCGAGACGGGGATGCCATTCAGTGATCTGCTGGCATCCTGCGATGCCCTGGTCACCAAGCCGGGTTACGGCAGCTTTGTCGAGGCCGCGGGTGCCGGCGTGCCCGTGCTTTATCTGCCCCGCCAGGACTGGCCGGAGACCCCGCACCTGGTCGATTGGCTGTGCCGCAATGCCCGGGCCCTGGAAATCGAGGAGGTCGCATGGCACGAGGGAGGGATCGAAGCGGCCTTGGAGC
>DAITOH010000023.1:0-13622 GCA_036834225.1 Thiobacillaceae bacterium
CTTAGACGAGCTGCTCCAGGACGTAGTCGCCCTGCAGGCGCCGCGTGCCCAGGCCAAGGGCCTGTCGCTGATCCTGGACAAAAAGACCGAGATCCCGGACTGGCTGCTTGGCGACCCCCTGCGGGTGCGGCAGATCCTGCTCAATCTGGTGGACAACGCCATCAAGTTCACCGAGCGGGGCCAAGTCTGCATCAGCGTGCAACCCGTCAAGTTGCCCGCCGGCGAGGGCTACCGCTTCACCGTGGCCGACACCGGCATCGGCATCTTACCTGAAGCCCAGGCCCGCATCTTCGAGGCCTTCGCCCAAGCCGACGGCTCCACCAGCCGGCGCTACGGCGGTACCGGCCTGGGACTGGCTATCTGCAAACAACTGGCCGAATTGATGCAGGGCCGGCTGAGCCTGGACAGCCAGCCCGGCAAAGGCAGCGCCTTCCATCTGGAGCTGCCCCTGGCCGTCACCGAGGCCCCGGTCGAACAGCCCGAAGCCGCGCACGATCTGCCCCGCTTCATCAACACGCGCGTCTTAGTCGCGGAAGACAACCCGGTCAACCAGAAGCTCACGCGCCTGATGCTCGAAAACCTTGGCGTCGAGGTGATCCTGGCGGATGACGGTCGCGCGGCCTGGGAGCGGGTCAGGCAGGAGCCCTTGGACCTGGTGCTGATGGATTGCCACATGCCCGAGCTGGGCGGCCTGCAGGCCACGCGCGCCATCCGCGCCTGGGAGGACGACCAGGGCCTGTCAGGCTACCCATCATTGCACTCACGGCGAACGCCATGCCGGGTTTCGAGGAGACCTGCCGACAGGCGGGCATGGATGGCTACCTGCTCAAGCCGCTGCGCGAGGAAAGCCTAGCCTGCACCCTGTCGCATTGGCTGCCCGACAAGATGATCAAGACCGACGCCAGCGCCTCCGGAAAGTCGCCTGCGGCGGCCGCTGCGGCCTCTTTCGACCTGGAGAAGATCCGCCGCATCTGTCGCGACGAGACCGCGCAGGTGCAGGAGATGCTCACCTTGTTCATCAGCAGCAGCCAATCTCTGATCGAACAGCTCGGACGGGCCAGCGCGGCACGGCAGGCGGAACAGGCCGTGCGCCTGGCGCACCAGTTCAAAGGCGCTGCCGCTTACGTCGGTGCTGCGGCGATGACCGAGGCTGCACGCTGCGCCGAAGGCGCGGCCAAGGCCCAGGAATGGGCCCGACTGCAGACCTGCCTGGCCGAGCTGGAAGCGGCCTTCCAGCGGGTGCGCGCGGAGATGGAACAGGAGTTGAAAGCCGTTACGGCCGGTTAAAATGGCATGACACACAACCCCGGCCCATCCCATGCTCGACATCCAACTGCTGCGCAAAGACATCGCCCACGTCGCCCAACGTCTCGCCACCCGCGGGATCGTCCTCGATACCGCCCGCTTCGCGGCCTTAGAGGCGGAACGCAAGGACATCCAGACCCGGACCCAGGATCTGCAGGCCCGCCGCAACGCCCTGTCCAAGCAGATCGGCATCGCCATGGGCAAGGGCGAGGACGCCTCGGCCGACATGGCCGAGGTGGTGGGCATCAACGAGCAGCTTAAGGTCATGGAGGAAAGGCTGGGCGACATCCAGGAAGAGCTCACCGAAATGCTTGCCACGTTGCCCAACCTGCCGCATGCCAGCGTGCCCGAGGGCCGGGGCGAGGCGGACAACGCGGTGGTCCGCCGCATCGGCGAGCCAAGACGGTTTAAGTTCCCGGTCCGCGACCATGTGGATATCGGCGAGGGACTCGATATGCTCGACTTCGCCACCGCCGCCAAGCTGGCGAGCAGCCGCTTCGTGCTGATGCGCGGCGATTTGGCCCGGCTGCATCGCGCCCTCATCCAGTTCATGCTCGACACCCACACCCAGGAGCACGGCTACGAGGAGGTCTACGTCCCCTATCTGGTCAATGCCGACTCCATGCGCGGCACGGGGCAACTGCCCAAGTTCGAGGAAGACCTGTTCAAGCTCCACAACGGCATGTATCTCATCCCCACCGCCGAGGTGCCGGTCACCAACATCGTGCGCGGTGAGATCATTCCCAGCGAGAACCTGCCCATCCGCCTGGTGGCCCACACGCCCTGCTTCCGTTCCGAGGCCGGCTCCTACGGCAGGGACACCCGCGGCATGATCCGTCAGCACCAGTTCGACAAGGTCGAGCTGGTGCAATTCGTCCGGCCCGAGGACTCCTACGATGCCCTGGAGGAGCTCACCGGCCATGCCGAGGCCATCTTGCGCAAGCTCGAACTGCCCTACCGCGTGGTCGCGCTGTGCACCGGCGACCTGGGCTTCTCAGCGGCCAAGACCTACGACCTGGAGGTCTGGCTGCCGGGCCAGAACGCCTATCGCGAGATCTCCTCCTGCTCCAACTTCGAGGCCTTCCAGGCCCGCCGCATGCAGGCCCGTTTCCGACGGGACGGCGCCAAGCCGGAACTGCTGCACACCCTCAATGGCTCGGGATTGGCGGTGGGGCGTGCCCTGGTGGCCGTGCTGGAGAACTACCAGAACGCCGACGGCACGGTGACCATCCCGGAAGCCCTGCGCCCCTACATGGGCGGGATGGCCATCCTAAAACAGTAGACGCCGGCTCAGACCGCCTAAGCTCATCCCGTATCGTCCTCAGGGAGGTCGGTACCAGACGGATCAAGGGGCCGTAGGTTGGACTTTAAGCCGACTCGTCAGATTACCGCCCAACGCCGTAATTTGGCCTACAGTCCTACAGACTCCCGCAATGCGAAGCCCTCGCGATAGGGCTGCTCGTAGCGGGACAGGATGTCGAAGTAGATGCGCACGTTCTCGGCAAAGGCCCTGGCCTCGCCGCCGCGCGCATAGCCATATCTGAGCGTGCCGGCATAACGGGCCTGCGAGAGCTTGGGCAGCACATCCTTCACATCGATCCAGGCATCCGGGTTGCGCTTTAGCCTGCGTGTCAATCGCAGCGCCGCCGCGAAATGGCCCGGACCGATGTTGTAGGCCGCCAGGGCCATCCAGGTCCGGTCCGGTTCCGGTACGCTGTCCGGGATCATGTCGATTAGCATGCGCAGATACCTCGCCCCGCCGAGGATGCTCTCCCTCGGGTCCAGCCGGTCCTTCACCCCCAGACGGTCGGCGGTATCCGCGGTCAGCATCATGATGCCCCGCACCCCCGTGGGCGAGATCGCCTTCGGGTCCCAGTGCGACTCCTGATAGGCCACCGCGGCCAGTAGCCGCCAGTCGAGCCCGCTCAGAGTCTGAGCCTCGATGAAATGGGGCCGCAGCGCCGGCAGGCGGGTCGTCCGCTTCTCCAGGATGCCCAGCACATCGGCCTCCGTCAGCCGGGAGACATGGCCGAAGTAACGCTCCTTCAGGATCTTGAGCTCCCCGCTCTCGGCCATCTCCTGGAAAAAGCGCCCGACCGCCTCCAACAGACGACTCTCGCCGCGCTTGGGGAAGGCCCAGGCAATATGGCGCGCCTTGCCCAGATCGAAGACGGCCTTAAGACCGGGCAGATAGTTGCGGGCGATCTGATACTCCATCTCGTCGGCCACCGTGCAGTCGGTCAGGCCGGTCGAGACCCTTTCCAGCAGTTCCTCCTCGCCGGGCAGTTCCACCTCCTTCCAGGCGAGTTCGGGGTGTTCCAGACGCAGTTCACTCAAGCGGTCGAGATGACTGCTGCCCGCCACCACCTCGGTCCTCAGCCCGACCAGGTCGGCAACCCGTTTCGGTGCCTCGACCGAGGGACCGCACACCACCCATTCACGGGTGTCGGCATAGGCCGGTCCGAAGCGCATACGCCCCAGCCGCTTGTCGGTGGCCGCAAGCCCCGCCGCCGCGAAGTGCGCCTCGCCCCTTTGCAAGCGGGCGAACAACTCCTCCAGGCTCGCAGCCAGTTCGAACCTGACGGTCCAGCCCTGGGCCTGCGCGAAGCGGCGCACAAGATCGTATTCGAAGCCGGTCGGCGCGCCGTCCGCATCGTAGTAATAGGTGGTCGGGCTGAAGCGGGTGAGCACCACGAGCTCGCCGGTCTGCCACGGCGGATCCGGCACCCTGCTGCAGCCCGTGAGCGCGATGGCCGCAGCGAGCAGCAGGATCATCTTCCCGAGCAGCGGTAGCGAGTATCTTGTCATGCCGATTACCGGTAGAATGCCGCTCTTTCGGAGAGATGCCGGAGTGGTCGAACGGGCCGGACTCGAAATCCGGTGTGGGCCTCGTGTTCACCGTGGGTTCGAATCCCACTCTCTCCGCCATCCACGTCATGCCTCGGACTAGGTGGCTGCGGGCGGGGATCACCGGCACATCCTGCCAGCCACACCGCGCATGATATCAGCGGTGTCTGTCATCATCCCAGCCAGTGAAGGGAACGGGGTCAGGTCTTGCAAAACCACATTGACCGCCTAAGCTGAACCCATGTCACGCCCCCTGAGAGTCGAACTCGACGGCGGTCTGTATCACGTCACTTCTCGCGAGAACAGGGTGCTAAGCCGCAGAAGACGCGGCTTTAAGCGATTGACGCAGGCGCAATGGCAAACCACCATAGCCGCCGAGGTCCACGGACTGTTCGAACAGGGGGATGCGCGCCTCCTGCCAGAGCCGCGGCCAAACAGCAGGGCAAGTTGGCCGCCAGCGCAAGCAGAGGTCGACAGGTGATGAGACTTGCGTTGTAGTGGCAGGCACTGTCGCGCTCGGGGACCTGCAGATGCAGCTGGAAAGGTGATGGCCGCCTCCAGCATGACGTCATGACGCCCGAGGTCTAGGGTCTATCCCTCTCGATGTGTATGCGCAAGGGTTAACCTGCACGTTGCACCTGCTCGTTGAGCGCCACGTAACGGTTCATCGCGGACATGGTATCAAGGGTCAAATCCGCCTCCCGCAACGTGGGAGGGATGCCGATGATGGCCAGCTGCGCATGAATGCCGTGATCGACGGCCTGGGCGCGACGCCAGGTCGCGCCCAGTTTGCGCTCCATCGCCCGCAGCGCGCCCGAGGCGAGGGTCTGCGGCGTGCCGTTCCAGCTCGATGTTAAAGCATGACAATTCCGGCACCACCATGGCGTCGCCCAAGCCGCCAGATACGTCTCATTGATTAGATAGCGTGCCGGCGTGGTCCTGAAGCCAGGCCTTCAGTTCGAAGCCCGCATATGCCGTTCGTCCCGGATCCCGCCTGCCTCACCCAGGCCAGCAGGCGGCTTGTCTTCCGGCCGCAGCCGGCTGGCAAAACGGTCGAAGTCGGATGCGTCGAAAGAAGTCCGGCCAATCTCCTGCCCCATGGGCCGATCCCGTCGGAAAGACCATCCTAGGCTAGCACACCGCTTGCAATCGGCGGTCTTGGCTCAGCCTTTCAGGACATCCAGGATGGCCTTGAGCTCGGCCTTCAATGCGGAGAGATCTGGCTGCACCGTTGCCTGGGGGGGTGCAGCGGCATCGCTGCCCTCGCTAAGCAGCCGGTTGCGCGCGCCGCTAATGGTGAAGCCCTGCTCGTAGAGCAGTTCGCGGATGCGGCGGATAAGCATCACCTCATGATGCTGGTAGTAACGGCGATTGCCGCGTCGCTTGACTGGCTTGAGCTGGCTGAACTCCTGTTCCCAGTAGCGCAGCACATGGGGTTTGACCCCGCACAGTTCGCTCACCTCGCCAATGGTGAAGTAGCGCTTGGACGGGATGGGGGGCAGCTCACTGCTCGGCACGTGGTCCGACATGGGCTTCCTTCACCATGGCCTTGAGTTTCCGGCTGGCGTGGAAGGTGACCACGCGCCGTGCGGTGATGGGCATTTCCTCACCGGTCTTGGGGTTGCGGCCAGGTCGCTGGGGTTTGTCGCGCAACTGAAAATTGCCGAAGCCGGACAGTTTCACGCTGTCACCCGCTTCCAGTGCCATGCGCACCTCCTCGAAGAAGACCTCCACCATCTCCTTGGCCTCGCGCTTGTTGAGACCGACCTTGTCGAACAGCAGGGTGGCAAGTTTAGCCCTGGTGAGCGTCGTCATCAGCTAGGTCCCCTAACCGCGCAGGGCGGCATTGAAGCGATCGGACAGGAATTTAAGCACCTCGGAGACCGCGGCCTCGATCTCCGGTTCTGTAAGTGTTTTCTCAGTATGTTGCAACAACATCCTGAAAGCAAGGCTTTTTTTGCCAGCATCGATGCCCTGCCCCTGATACACGTCGAACAGCTCGAATTCCGTAACCGTGGCCGGCAAGGCTCGCCGTACCGCCTCCAGTACAGACCCCACCTCCAGATCGATGTCCACCACCACGGCGAGATCGCGACGCACGGCGGGAAAACGGGGGATGCCGCGATGACGCGGCACCGCGCGTTGCGACAGGGCAGCGCACTCCAACTCGAACAGCAGGGGACTGCGCGCAAATCCGTATTTCTGGGCCAGTCTCGGGTGTAGGCTGCCGATCCAACCCACGGGCCGACCGTCCATCCACACCCGGGCCGACTGACCCGGATGCAGCGCGGGGTGGGCCGCCACCTGGAATTGCGGGCGCAGGGGCCAGAAGAGGGCCTCCACATCGGCCTTGATGTCGTAGAAATCCACCCAACGCTGAGGCGCGCCCCACTGTTCCGGCCAAGCCGAACCATAGGCCAACCCGGCCAAACGCATGGGTTGGCTGTCGGCGTCCACCCCCAGGAAGCAGCGACCCATCTCGAAAAGGCGCAGCCGCTCCTGGCCGTGGTTCAGATTGTGGCGCAGGGTTTGCACCAGCCCCGGCATGAGGCTTCCGCGCATGACGCTCATCTGGGCGGCGATCGGGTTCTTCAGGGTGATCTGAGGATTATCAGCTTCAAAATCCGAGTGTTGCTCGGATGATATGAAGCTATAGGTAACGATTTCCTGGTAACCCATTGCCATGACTGCATTCTTGATCTCCGACTCGGCCCGCAGTCGTTCGGACACGGGCAGCAGGCGATGGGCTGCATGGGGCGGCTTGGCGGGGATGTGCTCATACCCGCGCAGCCTCGCCACCTCCTCGATCAGATCCACCTCCTGCTCGATGTCGAAGCGCCAGGAGGGCGGCAGGACCTGCCAGGTCTCGCCAGTGCACATCGGCGTCATGCCGAGCCGGTCGAAGATGCCGCGCATCTCCTCATCGGCGATTTCCACCCCCAGCAGCTTACGCGCACGCGCCGGGCGGAAAGCGATCGGTGCACGCGCGGGCACGCCGGGGCCGGCCTCCACGATCTCGCCGGCCTCGCCGCCACAGATTTCCTGTATCAGGCGTGTCGCCCGTTCCATAGCCAGGCGCGGAAGCTTTGGGTCGACGCCGCGTTCGAAGCGACGCGATGAATCGGTGGACAGGCCGTAGCGACGCGCGCGCCCGGCGATGGCCGCAGGTGTGAAATGGGCGGCCTCGAGAAAGATGTCTTGAGTGGCCGCCGTCACCGCGCTGGCGGCACCACCCATGATGCCGGCTAGGGCGAGCGGACCGCTGTCGTCAGCGATGACTAGGCAATCCTCACTCAGACGGAGGGTCTGTTCACCCAGCAGGGTCAGGGGCTCTTCCGCTTGCGCCATGCGCACGCGCACGGGGCCCCGGAGCCTGGCCAGATCGAAGGCATGCATGGGCTGCCCCAATTCCAGCAGGACGTAGTTGGTGACGTCGACCACCGGATGAATGGGGCGCAGCCCGGATCGAAGCAGTCGCTCGATCATCCACTCGGGCGTGCGGGCGGCGGGATCAAGGCCGCGAAGCAGGCGTCCACAATAGATCGGGCAGGCCTCGGGGGCCTCGACGATGACCGCGTAAGTAGCGGCCAGGCTGGCTTGCACCGGGCTGCAGTCCACCGCCTTGCGCGGCGCGCCAGTGAGGGCAGCCACCTCACGGGCAATCCCGGTCAGGGACAGGCAATCGCCCCGATTGGGGGTGAGCTTGAGGGTGACGATCTGATCGTCCAGATGCAGGTAGTCGCGCAGACTGACACCGACGGGCGCATCTGCCGGCAGTTCCATGATGCCGGTGGCATCACCGGCGATGCCAAGCTCCTTGGCCGAGCAAAGCATGCCGAAGGATTCGATACCGCGGACCTTGGCCGGGCGGATCTCGAGTTCGGGCAGCTTAGCCCCCACCAGGGCGCAGGCGGTCTTCAGCCCGACGCGGGCATTGGGCGCTGCGCAGACGATGGTAAGGGTTGCGCCCTCGCCTGCCCGCACGGCGCATACCTGCAGCCTGTCGGCATTCGGATGACGCTCGGCAGCGAGGATCTCGGCCACCACCACGCCATCGAAAGCGGGCGCGGCCGGTTGCAGTCCCTCCAGTTCGAGGCCGGCCATGGTGAGTGTGTGTCCAAGCGCCTGCATGGACTGGTCGGTCTGCACGAGAGTGCGCAGCCAGCGTTCCGAAAATTGCATCTCGGGTGCCCCTCAAGCGAACTGGCGCAGGAAGCGGACATCGTTCTCGAAGAACAGCCGCAGGTCGTCCACGCCATAGCGCAACATGGCTAGCCGCTCGACGCCCAGTCCGAAGGCAAAGCCCTGCCAGCGTTCGGCATCGACGCCGACATGAGCGAAGACCTTCGGGTTGACCATCCCGCAGCCCAGCACCTCCAGCCAGCCGGTCTGGGAACACACCCGGCAGCCGGCGCCGTCGCAGATGACGCAGCCGATGTCCATCTCCGCCGAGGGCTCGGTGAACGGGAAGAAGGAGGCGCGGAAGCGTACCGGCAAGTCCTCGCGCTCGAAAAACCGGGCCATGAAATCGGCCAGCACGCCCTTCAGGTCGGCGAAGCTCACCGTCTCGTCCACCCACAGACCCTCCACCTGATGAAACATCGGCGTATGGGTGGCATCGGAGTCGCAGCGATAGACACGGCCTGGCGCGATGATCCTCAGAGGCGGAGGGTGACCTTGCATGTAACGCACCTGCACCGGCGAGGTATGGGTGCGCAGCAGCAGGCCGTCGTCCAGGTAGAAGGTGTCATGCATGGCCCGCGCGGGGTGGTCCTCGGGGATGTTCAGGGCGGTGAAGTTGTAGTAATCGGTCTCGATCTCGGGCCCCTCGGCCACATCGAAGCCGATGGAGGCGAACAGCCGCTCGATGCGTTGCAGGGTGCGGGTGATAGGATGCAAGCCGCCCACGCCGGCGCCGCGGCCAGGCAGCGTCACGTCCAGGGCCTCCTGCCTGAGTTGAGCCTCCAGCACCTTTGCCTGTATGGCCTCGCGCCGCGCCCTGAACAGTTCCTCGACCTGGGCCTTGGCCTGGTTGATACGGGCCCCCGCCTCCTTGCGTTCATCCGGGGACATGCCGCCTAAGCCCTTCATCAGCTCGGTGATCAGACCGCTCTTGCCCAGGAAACGGGCCTTGGCCTGATCCAGGGTGGGCAGCGAGCTGCAGGCCGCGAAGGTCGATCTGGCCTGTTCTACGATCTCGTCAAGCTGTTTCATGGTCGGCTCGATAACGACAAAGGGAGGCACAGGCCTCCCTCTGGGCGCAGCCTGAAACGCGCCGGGTTACCCCGAGTACACCCCCTAGGAAATAACGTCAGGCCAAGCCTGATCCCCGGGGCCCGGCTCAGGACTGCGGCGACGGAGGTGTATAGGCCCCCAGGCTGGCCTTGGCCTGCGCGGCCACCTTGGCAAACGCCGCCTGGTCGATTACTGCCATGTCGGCTAGGATCTTGCGGTCGATGTCGATGGAGGCCTTCTTCAGCCCGTTCATGAACTGGCTATAGTTCATGTCGAGGCCCAGGTCGCGCACAGCGGCGTTAATGCGGGCGATCCACAGGGCGCGGAACTGGCGCTTGCGCTGCCGGCGGTCACGGTAGGCATACTGACCCGCCTTCATCACCGCCTCCTTGGCGACGCGGAAGACGTTTTTACGGCGACCGCGGAAGCCCTTAGCGGCGTCAATCACCTTCTTGTGGCGGGCACGGGCGGTAGTCCCTCTTTTTACGCGTGGCATCTTCGTTCCTCCTTAAGCGTAAGGCAACATGGCGCGGACATGTGCCATGTCGGCGGCACCAACCTCGGTCATGCCGCGCAGGCCGCGCTTGCGCTTGGTGCTCTTCTTGGTGAGGAGGTGGCGCAGATAGGCATGGGTGCGCTTGACACCGCCGCTGCCGCGCACGCGGAAGCGTTTGGCCGCCCCGCGCTTGGTCTTCATCTTGGGCATTGCAGACTCCTATTGGATGCCGTCAGGTGACCCCGGACATCGGGATGCTTCACCGACCTGGCGGCACTTGTGTGGCGCGGAATCGGAGGACCGCGCCTTGCCTCGTCAAACCCGTGTCATTTCCTCTTCTTGGGTGCCAGTACCATGACCATCTGACGCCCTTCCAGCTTGGGGAACTGCTCCACGCTGCCGTATTCCATCAGGTCTTCCTCGATGCGCTTTAGAAGCTGTACACCGAATTCCTGGTAGACCACTTCGCGCCCGCGAAAACGCAACGTGACCTTGGCCTTGTCACCCTCGGTCAGAAAGCGTATCAGGTTTCTCAGCTTGACCTGATAGTCCGCCTCGTCGGTGCGCGGCCGAAACTTGATCTCCTTGACCTGAATCTGCTTGTGCTTGAGTTTGGCCTCGTGCCGCTTTTTCTGCTCCTGATACTTGAACTTGCCATAGTCCATGATCTTGCAGACCGGAGGCCGTGCCTGGGGTGCGATTTCCACCAGGTCTAGTTCCGCCTCCTCTGCCTTGAGCATGGCCTCTCTCAAGCTGACGATGCCTAACTGCCCACCGTCTACCCCTATCAGCCTAACCTGCGGCGCATCGATCTCGCCGTTGATCCGCAACTCCTTATCCAGTGCGATGCTAAAACCCCTTTCCAGAACAACGAAGAGCCGACGTCAGCTGGCTCCCCTATTCATCTCCCCGCGTAAACGGCCGATCAGGTCGTCCAGAGCCATCTGGCCCAGGTCCTCGCCGCCGCGGATCCTCACCGCCACCATGCCCTGCTGCCGTTCCTTCTCGCCGACGATCAGCTGATAGGGGACGCGTTGCATGGAGTGCTCGCGGATTTTATAGGTAACCTTCTCGTTCCTCAAGTCCGCAACCGCGCGAAAGCCTTGTTTTTTAAGGGCTTGCGTCACCTGCCCGGCATACTCCGCCTGAGCATCGGTGATGCTCATGACCACTACCTGCACTGGCGCAAGCCACAAGGGAAAGTTGCCGGCATGGTGCTCGATGAGGATGCCGATGAAACGCTCCATGGAGCCCAGGATGGCGCGATGCAGCATCACTGGCGGGCGGCGCGTGTTGTCCTCCGCCACGTATTCGGCCCCGAGGCGCACCGGCAGGTTGAAGTCGAGCTGGATGGTGCCCACCTGCCACAGCCGCCCCAAGGAGTCCTTGAGCGTGAACTCGATCTTAGGCCCATAGAAGGCCCCCTCCCCCGGCTGCAGCTCATAGGCCAGGTGGTTCTGGTCCAAGGCGGCAGCCAGGGCGGCCTCGGCGCGGTCCCAGCTCTCGTCCGAACCCACGCGCTTGTCCGGCCGCGTGGACAGCTTGACCAGCACGTCGCTGAAGCCGAAATCTGCATAGACTTGCTGCAGCATTTTGATGGAATCGGACACCTCGTCCTGGATCTGCTCCTCGGTGCAGAAGATATGCGCATCATCCTGGGTGAAGGCGCGCACCCGCATCAAACCGTGTAGCGCACCCGAGGGCTCATTGCGATGGCAGGAGCCGAACTCGGCTAAGCGCAGGGGCAGGTCGCGGTAGGAACGCAGGCTGTGATTGAAAATCTGCACATGCCCGGGGCAGTTCATGGGTTTCACCGCGTAGTCGCGGTTCTCCGAGGCGGTGGTGAACATGTGCTCGCGGTAGTTGTCCCAGTGCCCCGACTTCTCCCACAGCGTGCGGTCCATCACCGTCGGTGTCTTCACCTCCAAGTAGCCATATTCGCGGAACTTGCGCCGCATGTACTGCTCGATCTCCTGCCACAGCACCCAACCGTTCGGGTGCCAGAACACCATGCCCGGCGCCTCGTCCTGCAGGTGGAACAGGTCGAGCTGCTTGGCGAGCTTGCGGTGGTCGCGCCGCTCGGCCTCCTTTAAGCGGTGCAGGTACGCCTCCAAATCCTCCTTCTTCGCCCAGGCCGTGCCGTAGATGCGCTGCAGCATCTCGTTGCGGGAATCGCCCCGCCAATAGGCGCCGGCCACCTTCATCAGCTTGAAGACCTTAAGCCTGCCGGTGCTAGGCACGTGCGGGCCGCGGCACAGATCGACGAAGTCGCCCTCACGATAGAGGGAGACCTCCTCCTGCTCCGGAATGGAGGCGATGATCTCCGCCTTGTAATGCTCACCGATGGAGGCGAAGAACTCGACCGCCTTGTCGCGCGGCCACACCTCCCGGCTGACGGGAATATCGCGTTTGGCCAGCTCCGCCATGCGCTTCTCGATCGCCGCGAGGTCCTCCGGCGTGAAGGGGCGCTTGTAGGAGAAGTCGTAGTAAAAGCCATCCTCGATGACCGGCCCGATGGTCACCTGGGCGTCGGGGAACAGCTCCTTCACCGCGTGGGCGAGTAGATGGGCGGTGGAGTGGCGGATCAGGTCCAAAGCCTCCGGGTCCTTGTCGGTGACGATGGCAAGGCTCGCGTCCCGTTCGATGACGTGGCTTACGTCCACCAGCTTGCCGTCCACCTTGCCGGCTAAGGCGGCGCGGGCCAGCCCGGCACCGATGCCGGCGGCCACCTCGGCCACGCTCACCGGCCTGTCATAGGCCCGCACCGAACCGTCGGGCAGTGTGATCTGAGGCATGTCGCGCTCCAGAAGACGAAAGAAAAAAGTGCGGGCGGGCCGCACTTTTTTCCCCAGGATCAACTGGCGATGGGGTTCAACCCGCTTTATGGATGCGAAGCATCGTGCAAGTTCGGAAGGCCATTTCGTGCTGCTTCGGGTGGTAGCTGGTAGGCGCGATTGGACTCGAACCAACGACCCCCACCATGTCAAGGTGATGCTCTAACCAGCTGAGCTACGCGCCTAAAGAATCACAATTATATCCAAGCGCCGCGCCGGCGGCAATGCGCTTTTTCGAGTCCAGCAGCGCCTGACGGCGACCCCGTCGCACATCCACCCCGGTGAGGATGACCAAACCGATGACGAAAAAGACGCCCAGGGTCAGCATGGCCGGCCGATGCGCGCCGGCCGTAAGCCACACCGCAACACCGTAGGTGATCGGCCCGAGGATGGAGGAGAGCTTGACCGCCAGCCCCCACAGGCCGAAGAACTCGGCCCGGTGCGGCAGGGGGCTCAGATAGCCGACTAAGGCGCGGCCGGCGGACTGGGATGCGCCGAGGCAGAGGCCGGCGATATTCGCCGCCAGCCAGAACAGGGCGGCCTCGGTGGCGAACCAGGCCAACACCACCGTGAGCAGCCAGCCGGCCAGGGTGATGGCGATGGCAGGCCTGTGGCCGATGCGATCCTGGACATAGCCGAAGCCCACCGCACCGATGGCCGCCGTCACGTTCACCACCAGGATCAGCTGGATGCTGTGCTGGGTGTCGAAGCCCATGGCCTGCTGGGCATACACCGCCGCCAGGGCGATGACCGCCTGCACGCCGGCCTGGTAGAACACGATGCAGAGAAGGAAGCGGAACAGGTCGGGATAGGTGCGCGCATGCCGCAGGGTGTCACCCACCTGCCGATAGGCTAAGGAAGGTCTGCACGACCGTCGCGAGCGGGCGGAGCGCAAGGCGCACGGA
>DAITOH010000024.1:0-7408 GCA_036834225.1 Thiobacillaceae bacterium
TTCTTCCCGCACGCGGCATGGCTGGATCAGGCTTGCGCCCATTGTCCAAAATTCCTCACTGCTGCCTCCCGTAGGAGTCTGGGCCGTGTCTCAGTCCCAGTGTGGCGGATCATCCTCTCAGACCCGCTACCGATCGTCGCCTTGGTAGGCCTTTACCCCACCAACTAGCTAATCGGACATCGGCCGCTCAAATACCGCGAGGCCTTACGGTCCCCCGCTTTCCCCCTCAGGGCGTATGCGGTATTAGCGTAACTTTCGCTACGTTATCCCCCAGTACTCGGTACGTTCCGATGCATTACTCACCCGTTCGCCACTCGCCGGCAGGCCGAAGCCCCCGCTGCCGTTCGACTTGCATGTGTAAAGCATGCCGCCAGCGTTCAATCTGAGCCAGGATCAAACTCTTCAGTTCAATCTCTGTTTTACTCCCACTCTTGCTCAGAGCAGGCCGCTCACTCTTCAAGAATTAACTCTCAAAGCGTAAGCACTTCAGTTCCTTCGCTCTCAGGTAGCCCAACTCACGTCAGTCTACCCCTCAGCACAAAACCAGTGCCCACACTTCAGAGGCTGGTTGTTCAGTTGTTAAAGATCAGTTGGTTGCGGGGACAGGATTTGAACCTGTGACCTTCGGGTTATGAGCCCGACGAGCTGCCAGACTGCTCCACCCCGCGTCCGAGAGGATTGAAATTATGCAGACCTGATTTCGTCATGTCAACACCCTTCTGCGCAATCCATGCTTGGGGCTTGCGGCGCCCGCAGCCCGAGCTAGGATGAGGCTCGCAACCCGGAGACCCACGTCGTTGATCCATCCCTTCAACATCGACGCGGATGTCGGCCGCCTGCTCAGTCGTGAAGCGCTGGATGACAGCGAGGCGAGAGCCCTGGTCACGCAGCTTAAGGACTGGATGCGCCGGCTGGATCTGCCACGGTTGTCAGCCTATGGCATCCGCACGGAGGACTTCGGGCGCATCGTAGCCAACAGTCGAGGCAGCAGCATGCAGACCAATCCGGTCGTCCTCACCGATGACGAGATCGGCCAGATCCTGGCGGCAAGGATTTAATCGCACTCCTCCCCTCCGAGGACGCGGGCGACCACATCGGCCGGAAATCCGCGCCCCAAAAGAAAACGGTATTGGCGGGCTTTTTCCTTGAGATCGGCCGGCGGCTTGCCATATTTCTGCTGCCATAGCGCCCTGCATGCGGCCAGATCAGCGGCACGCGCCTGCTGCACAGCCAGGTCGGCGAGCTCACCGACCACCCCCTGACGCTGCAGGGTCTGCTTGAGCCGCAGACTGCCGTAGCGGCCTATATGGGCGTGGACCATGGCCTCTACATAACGCATCTCGGACAGCAGCCCTTCGCCTTCCAGGGTGTCGAGTAAGGCGTCTATGTCTTCGGCTTGCCCGTGCGCCGCGAGCTTGCGGGCCAGTTCGGCCCGGCTGTATTCACGCCGGGCGAGCAGGTTGAGTGCCCGCTCGCGCAGGGTCATCGGACCTATTCCTCGATCGCAGGCACGGCGCCGGGTAGCCTCACACCTGCCCGTTCGCGGATCAGACCTTCGATCTCCTGGGCCATGTCAGGGTGCTGCTTGAGGAACTCCCTGGCATTGTCCTTGCCCTGCCCGATCTTCTCACCGCGATAGGCGTACCAGGCGCCCGATTTCTCGATCAGCTTGTGGTTCACCCCGAGCTCAATGATCTCACCCTCGCGCGAGATGCCCTCGCCGTAGAGGATATCGAACACCGCCTCCTTGAACGGGGGGGAGACCTTGTTCTTGACCACCTTCACGCGCGTCTCGCTGCCGATCACCTCCTCGCCCTTCTTGATGGGGCCGATGCGCCGGATGTCCAGGCGCACCGAGGCGTAGAACTTGAGCGCGTTGCCGCCGGTGGTGGTCTCGGGGTTGCCAAACATCACGCCGATCTTCATGCGGATCTGGTTGATGAAGATCACCAGGGTGTTGGTGCGCTTGATGTTGGCCGTGAGCTTGCGCAGGGCCTGGCTCATGAGCCGCGCCTGCAGGCCCACGTGGCTGTCGCCCATCTCGCCCTCGATTTCCGCCTTCGGCGTGAGCGCGGCCACCGAGTCGACGACGATCACGTCCACGGCGCCAGAACGCACCAGTATATCGGCGATCTCCAGGGCCTGCTCGCCGGTGTCGGGCTGGGAGATGAGCAGTTCGGAGACGTTCACCCCCAGCTTCTGGGCATAGCTCGGGTCCAGAGCGTGCTCGGCATCGATGAAGGCGCAGGTGCCGCCGAGCTTCTGGGCCTCGGCCACCACCTGGAGTGTCAGCGTGGTCTTGCCGGAGGATTCCGGGCCGTAGATCTCCACCACCCGTCCGCGCGGCAGCCCGCCCACGCCCAGTGCCAGATCCAGACCCAGCGAGCCGGTGGAGATGACCTGGAGGTCCTCGGCGACGCTGCCGTCGCCCATGCGCATGATGGAGCCCTTGCCGAACTGTTTCTCGATCTGGGAAAGCGCGGCGGTGAGCGCCTTCGTCTTGTTTTCGTCCATGAATAGGATCCCCTCGTTTCGAACTGTCGTTCGATTGTGACTTAGGAAGGATGGCCCGGCCAACCGTTCATGGCCAAATGGCCGCCCCTGCCGATGAAAGACGCAGGCTTAAGCCATGAACGGTCCCTCTCCTTAAGCCCCTCCCCCCGAGGGGGAGGGGCCGTCGAGAGTCGCCGTCGCGACTTTCGCGGTAACCAGTGGGCAGCGTCTATTGTAGACGGTCCAACAGACCTTGCAGCGCCGCCCGCACGGACTGTGCCCGGATGGCGCGACGCTCGCCGTCGAAGTGCCGGATGCCGGTCTCGACGGCGTGACCGGCCAGTGCCCAGGCAAGACAGACCATGCCCACGGGCTTGTCCGCACTGCCGCCGGCAGGGCCGGCGATGCCGGAGATGGCGAAGGCCACCTCAGCCCGGCTGCGGGCGAGCGCGCCGGCCGCCATCTCCCGTACCGTGGCCTCGCTGACTGCGCCGTGGATGGCCAGGGTGTCCGCCTGCACCCCCAGCATCTCCCGCTTGGCCTCATTGCTGTAGGTCACGAAACCGCGATCGAACCAGGCGGAACTGCCGGCAATGGCGGTGATGGTCTGGGCCGCCCAGCCGCCGGTACAGGACTCGGCGGTGGCCAGGCGCCAGCCCCGTGTCTGCAGCGCAGCGCCCACCTGTGCCGCGAGATGTTCGAGTTCCTGCTGTGTCACATCCATGCCGTCACCCCCATGAGACAGACGATGGCATAGCCCGCGGCTAACACGTCGTCCAGCATCACCCCCACCCCACCCTGCACTCGGGCATCGACCCAGCCGATAGGATAGGGCTTCCAGATATCGAACAGACGGAACAAGGCGAAGGCCAGCGCATAACCGGACCATGTCTGCGGCGCGAAATGCAGGACCAGGAGGAAGGCGATGATCTCGTCCCAGACGATGCCGCCATGGTCCGGTACCCCCAAGGCCTTGCGGGTGCGTCCACAGGCCCAGATGCCCAACACGCCACCGAGCAGCAGCAAGCCCCAATAGGCGACGGCCGGCAGATCGGCGATCAACAGATGGATCGGCAGGGCCACCAGGGTGCCGAGGGTGCCGGGCATCCTGGGCACCAGTCCGGCGCCGAAACCCAGGGCGATGAAATGGGCGGGATGGGCGAGGAGGAAGGCCCGGTCAGGCGAAGTGGTCATAGCCGCGCTCAACGATGGGCATGGCCACACCATCGGCGCCGACGAGCATGAGACCCTCGCCGGCCAGGACACGACCGATGCGCGTGACCGCCACCCCGGCGGCGCGCCCGGCGGCCTCGACGGCCTGGGCCCGACCGGGTGGTGCCGTGAAACATAACTCGTAATCGTCCCCGCCTGCCAGCAGGCAACGCCGGACGAGCGGGTCCGCCATTCGTGCTGCCACGGCCGGGTGGGCCGGCAAACGCTGAAAATCCACCTCGGCGGCGACACCGGAGCGTTCGAGGATGTGGCCTAAATCGGCCAGCAGACCGTCCGAGACATCGATGGCTGCGCTGGCCACACCCAGCAGCGCGCGCCCCAGGGTAACCCTGGGCTCCGGCGCATGCAGTCGTTTCAGACACGAGGCTGCCTCGGCGGGCGTCAGTACCAGTGCGCCCTGCACCTTAGCCAACCCCAGGGCCGCACCGCCCAGACTGCCGGAGACCCAGATCTCGTCGCCCGGACGGGCGCCGGCGCGAGTCAAGGCCCGTCCTGGCTCCACCTCGCCCAGTACGGTGACACATAGATTGAGCGGACCGCGCGTGGTATCCCCCCCCACCAGTTCCACACCGTGTTGCTCGGCGAGGGTAAAGAAGCCGCGGCTGAACGCGGCAAGCCAGTCCTCGTCCAACTCCGGCAATGCCAGGGCGAGTAGCGCCCAGCGTGGCTGCGCCCCCATGGCCGCAAGGTCGGAGAGATTCACAGCCAGTGCCTTGTGGCCGAGTCGCTTGGGATCGTCACCAGGCAGGAAATGACGGCCAACCAGGAGCATGTCGGTGGAGACGGCCAATTCCATGTCAGCGCTTAGCGCCAGCAGGGCGGCATCGTCGCCCACACCCAGTCGAGCGCCGTGAGCCGGCCGGGTAAAGTAGCGAGCGATGAGTTCAAATTCGGAGGGCATGAGCGGGTAGCGAGCGACGGGTGTTGGGCGGCGAGGAGTCTAAATCCCCCGCCCGCTCACCTGGGCGCCGATTGCATCTCGACCGCCCTGGCTGTGCGGGCCAGTTTGTCCAGCACGCCGTTGACGTACTTGTGACCATCGGTACCGCCATAGCGCTTGGCCAGCTCGACCGCCTCGTTGATGGCCACGCGGTAAGGCACGTCCGGACTGTGCAGGAGCTCATAGGCGCCCAGCAGCAGCAGCGCATGTTCGATGGGAGAGACCTGGGCTACCGGACGATCGAGATGGGGGGCTAAGGCGGCATCGAGGGCGGGCGCCTGCGTCAGGATGCCTTCCAGCAGTGCCCGCAACAGGCCTTCATTGGCCTGGGCATACTCCTCGGCCTCCTCCGCCTGGACCAGCAGACGGGCCAGGTCATCACCGGTGAGCTGCCACTGGTACAAGGCGCGCAGGACCAGCTCACGGGAGATACGCCGGCTGCCGCGGGACTTGCTTAAGCGCACACCCATAGGCTGCAGGCGCCTCTCTGGCAAGCGCACCCGCCCTCCTCGAGACAATCGTGCGGCGTTGTCATAGCACTTGCAGCAACCGCGCCATCTCGATGGCGCACAGGGCGGCGTCACGCCCCTTCTCGGACATGCGGTGCGTGGCCTGATGGTCGGTATCGGTGGTGAGCACGCCGTTGGCGACAGGCACGCCGGTGTCCAGATTGACCCGCATGATGCCCGCCGCCATCTCGTTGGAGACGATCTCGAAGTGGTAGGTCTCGCCACGGATCACCGCTCCTAAGGCGATTAGGGCATCGAACCGGCCACTGCGGGCCATCTTCTGCAACACCAGAGGCAGTTCCAGTGCGCCGGGCACGGTGACGATGACCATGTCCGACTCCTTGACGCCGTGGCGCACTAAGGTGGCGGTGGCGGCAGCGAGCAGGCCTTCGCCCACGTCCTGGTTAAAACGGCTCATGGCGATGCCGATCTTGAGCCCCTTGCCGTCGAGGTTGGGCTCCAGCTCCAGGATGTTGTCGTAACGGGCCATGTCAGTCTCCCTCGTGTTGGAAATAGCCCGTTACCTCCAGGCCGAAGCCATCCATGGCGGGCATCTTGCGCGGCTTGGCGAGCAGTCGCATCTTGCCGACCCCAAGGTCACGCAGGATCTGGGCGCCGATGCCGTAGTTGCGCAGGTCGAACTTGCGTGCCGGTGGCGGGGTATCCGCGGGCATGGCGCGCAGCGCCAGCTCATCGGCCGACTCGGGTCGGTGCAGCAAGACGACGGCACCAACGCCGGCCTTGGCGATGATGCCCAAGGCCTGAGGCACGCTAAAGGCATGCCCATGCGCCGGGGTCTCGAGCACGTCCATGAGCGACACCGGCTCATGCACCCTAACCAGGGTCTCGGCTTCGGCCCGGATCTCGCCTCGGGTGAGGGCCAGATGGGTAGCACGGGTGATCTTGTCCCGGTAGACCACCAGTCGGAAGGGGCCGAACGCTGTCTCGATCTGGCGTTCGCCGGCGCGCTCGACCAGGCTCTCGTTCGTAGCCCGATAACGGATTAAGTCGGCGATGGTGCCGATCTTAAGACCGTGCTCACGCGCGTACACCATCAAGTCTGGCAATCGCGCCATGGTGCCGTCATCCTTGAGGATCTCGCAGATCACGGCCGCAGGTTCCAGCCCCGCCAATGCAGCTAGGTCGCAGCCCGCCTCGGTGTGGCCAGCGCGCACCAGCACGCCGCCCTCCTGGGCGCGCAAGGGGAAGATGTGTCCGGGCTGGATGATGTCGTTAGGTTTAGCATGCTTGGCCACCGCGACCTGGATGGTGCGCGCCCGGTCCTGCGCCGAGATGCCCGTGGTCACCCCCTCGGCGGCCTCGATGGAGACGGTGAAGGCGGTGCCGTGGGGGGTCTGGTTGTCCCGCACCATCATGGTGAGGCCAAGCTGCTGGCACCGAGCGCCGGTGAGGGCCAGACAGATGAGCCCGCGACCGTGCTTGGCCATGAAATTGATGGCCTCGGGCGTGACGTGCTCGGCGGCCATGACCAGGTCGCCCTCGTTTTCGCGGTCTTCCTCGTCCACCAGGATGACCATGCGGCCGGCCTTGAGCTCGGCGACGATGTCTTCGATGGGGGTGAGCATCAGTCCTTGTCCGTGGCGTTGACGTAGGCGAGCAGGCGTTCGGCGTAGCGCGCCAGCATGTCCACCTCCAGATTGACCCGGCTGCCGACACCGAGATGCTTCAGCATGGTCGCCTTTAGGGTGTGCGGGATGAGGTTGATGGAGAACTCCGCGCCATGCACCCGGTTGACCGTCAGCGACACACCGTTGACCGCCACCGAGCCCTTGGGCGCCAGATAGCGCTCCAGGGCCTTGGGCGCGCGGATGTCGAGGCGCATGCTGTCGCCCACGGGTTCGAAGCACACCACCTCGCCCACCCCGTCCACATGCCCGAAGACCAGGTGGCCGCCCAGCCGGTCCGCAAGGCGCAGGGCCTTTTCCAGGTTGACCGCCTCGCCCGGGGTGAAGCCGACTGTACAGGAGAAAGTCTCCTGCGAGACGTCGACACTGAAGTGCTCGGGGCCCCGTTCCACGACTGTGAGGCAGACGCCGTTGACGGCTATGGAGTCGCCGATGGCTACGTCGTTAAGGTCCAGACCGCCGCCTGCAATGGTGACACGGGCGTCGCCGCCGCTCGCTTCGGTGAGGTGCTGGATGTGGCCGACGGCCTGGATGATGCCTGTGAACATGGCGTGTGCGTCGATTGCGTATCCGTGATTGTATATGTC